>JBEGUT010000292.1:0-5804 GCA_041178745.1 Planctomycetota bacterium
ATCGAGCACATCTGAGCCATCGCCGCCGGATGAAATGGATGTTCCCACGAATTCCGTAGCGACAACCGGTGCCTTGTCGTTATCGAAGTCAACCTTCAGATCGTTGACCCAATTGCAGTGAATGTCACCGGTCAAAACAACCGGATTCGAAATCCTTTGTTGTTCAAGGAAAGCTAGAAGTTGACGTCGCGGCACATCATAGCCAGACCACTGATCCATGCTGTAGCCGGTGCCCTCACCGGGTCTACGGTCTACTCTGGCCATCATGATCTGCTGAGCTAGCACATTCCATAGGGCTGGAGAGTTGCTAAGGTTACTTTGCAGCCACTCTTCCTGCTGCTTGCCTAGCAATGTTGCATCTTCTCGGAAGACATCACCGCGCAATTCGCTTTGTTTGTCATTATTGGGTTGGTCGGTTCGATATTGCCTTGTATCAAGCATCGCAAAGTTGGCTAATCTCCCAAACGGCGATGCTCGATAAAGCCTCATGTCTGGGCCATCGGGGATTGAAATCTTTCGGAGTGGCATATGCTCAAAGTAAACCTTATAGGCATGAGCCCTTCTCTGCAAAAATAGATTTTTATCCACCTTCAATTCTTCGGAAATATCGCCAGCGTAGTTGTTATCAAATTCGTGATCATCCCATGTCACAAGCCAGGGAAACGCCGCATGACTCGCCTGAAGATGCTCATCCGTGCGATAAAGGGCATGACGATTACGGTAATCTTCGACAGTCATTGTTTCAGGGCCATTATGCTGCCGCGTTCGATTCGCGCTAACACCTCCCTCGTAAATGTAATCACCTAAGTGAATTACTAAATCAAGATCGCGTTTTGCCATGTGCTGGTAAGCTGTGAACAGTCCTTGCTCGTAGTTTTGGCAAGACGCGAATGCAAATTTCAAACGATCGGGAAGGTTCTCTGCAGAGGGAAATGTTCTCGTTCTACCGATGGGACTAGTCCAGCCTGCCGCGTGAAATCGATATCGATACCAACGATCTGGCTTTAGTCCACCGAGTTCAATGTGAACCGAATGGCCCATTTGAGGCGTCGCAACAAATTTCCCCTTTTGTATAACCTCAATGGCATCCCGATCCTCTAGCAACTCCCAAGACACCACCACATTTTCCTGAGGCATTCCACCACCAGCCGTTGGTTTGGGCGCTAAACGAGTCCACAGGACGAAGCCGTCTGCCGAAGGATCACCCGATGCAACTCCTAGGGTAAAAGGATTGTCGGGTAGCACGATATTCTTTCTTTGAATACCCCACGACTTCCCAGACAGCCACATTGCTGCTGCCAGTGCACTTCCTCCCTGCAACATCTCGCGTCGATTTATTTTCATTTTAAAATCACCTCAGCAAATAGTAATCTTTTTCGTCGCATGGCCAGCAACTTCCGAATTATCAACGGCATTATGGCAGTTTCGCGTTCCCTCGTCCTACACGCAAAACCAACTTCTTGGCACAAAGGCAACTATTCATGATCTCTTAACAGCAGCACCCGAACTTATCTATATTGTTCGAATACGATTCAATTATCGTAGCTCAATTTGTATCTGTTGTAGGACGTATGTAGCGGCATCGATCATTCGTCGGTGCCTCAGCGCAATTGCATTCTTAGGTGAAGATAAATCGATATTATTCCAATCGCCAGTGAGTTGGAAACGATCACTACGAATTAGTTGCACTTGGCGATCAATCGACACAGTGCCCCTCTTCGTTTCTTTCGCCGCTATGGCTATGGCAAAAAATGCTGCCCCATCAAGCTCTGCCGGTGCTCCCGGTCCAAGATGTCCGGTCACGGCTGCGGCAATGGTTGCATGTGTTGTCCGCATCAAGGCCGCTTGAGCCAATTGCTCGGTGACAACCAGTGATACTGGACCGTGATTGGGATCGGCCAGTATCGCGTCATCAATACCGAGCCATTCATGCTTGGTGCGCGATTGATAAACCGCGGCAGAACCACATAACCAATTAGAGACACCGGGCCAATGTGCAAGAGCAGCACTGATCAAGCCCGCCGTACAACTTTCTGCCAAAACTAGTTGCCGATCGCGAACCTCAAGTAAACTTCGTACAGCACCTGAAGCCTCCAGCAATTGATTCCATGCACTATCCATTTTAACGACTTTCCAATGACGTTGTCTATGAACTCGATTGCCCAAGCGGATTGTAAAGGGAAACCTCTTCGCAGACATCACCAATCCATCGCAACTCCTCGTCACTCAGAGGTTCCTGTTCGGCTAGTTGTCGTACTACCACCTCTGCCGTCGCATCCGAAGCATCACCTTTGCGATTCATCACTCTCGATACTAGCTCAGATGGCTCCGCTTCAAATCGAGCGATACGAACAGGCACCCCTAGCTCTTTTCCCAACCTATAAACCAACTCTCGTTGCCAACGCTTTAAGAAAGTGGCATCGATAATCGCCGGGAATCCAGCTTTCAAAATTTTGCGGCACAATTCGATGCAGCGACTGTAGGTAGCCCTAGAGAATTCCGGGGTATAGATCGAAGCAGGCCCTCGTTCAATCGCGTTTAAACCTGCCAAGCGTTTCCTCTCCACATCGGAACGAACTCGAACTGCTCGGCTACGATCGATCACTCCTAACATGCCGGTCGACTTACCACTACCGCTGACCCCATGCGTCATCCAGATACAAAGCGGCCGCTCTCGGAAATAACCCTCAGCTAATTTTAGATATTTTATCATCTCTGCCAGAGCATCATGAGCGACCTGGCTCTGCGGTGGATTTTGAATGATTCGCAGAGAGTTAATCCTTGCTCGCACCAAAGCTCTATAAGCCAAATATACGATGAGACATTCAAGACCTTGATAGTCACCGGAGTTTTCGGCGTAACGATTCAGTAATCGCGAGGCGGCTTGATACTGGCCAACCGAATCAAGATCCATGATCGCAAATGCGACATCGCTCCACACATCGATCCAGTAAAAGTCGGCATTGAACTCGATCGCATCGAAGCCAACAGTCTTTTCCTTCCATCGGATCAGGTTGGCTAAATGCAAATCCCCATGACATTCTCGCACTCGTCCTTCGGAACGACGAGCATCCAAGAGTTGCCCTAAGTGTTCCAGCTTTTGAAAAATCAAACCCTCTACTCGGCTATAATCGATCGACTGAGATTGATGCTGAGCTGCATTGTTGATGTCGATAAAACACTGAATCAATTGCTGTCGCAGAGATTCCGCCCTACCATACTCGGAATTCAACTCTACCGGATCTGCTTGTTGATGCGCTTCGACAAGATGCTCAGCTAAGTCATCTATCCATACCTGAGGCAAGGGCCCCTTCGGGGCTAACTTCGCCAAGCAATCCACTTGTGAAAACTCATGCATGCGAATAGCCCATTCGACATGTGAATCGGCTGAACCAATGCGAATATCACCTTCCTCGCCATGTAAACCAACCAGCTCAATGTACAGATCGCCTGCCCATTTCCTGTTTCTTTCCAACTCAAGCTGACAGAATTTCTGCCTGGTAGCCAGCGTGCTGTAGTCAAGAAAAGGAAAGGCGACTGGCTTTTTGACTTTATACGCATAGCTACCGGTCAGATACACCCACGAGATGTGAGTCTCTAGCATTTGGATGCGGTCAACCTGATGCGCAAAAGAGAGTCGGTGGAATAACTTCGCAGGATTCTCAAGCGGCCGATGATTCAAGTCCATGCATTCAACCCTTCATGTCATCGTCGCGAATAAAAAGTAGTAGCCCGCTTGGTAATTCTAACACCTCAATCCATTCTTCGGATTCGTTAGAACCGTAGGTAACTCGCTAGCACACCTTGGAAGAGTAGTTTCTACCATCAGCTTCGAGATTGAAGCTGCAACGGTAATTCAGCTACAATTCAAATACTTTCTGGCTTCGAAGTGCTCGTAAGCCTTGGAGCCACAATCTAAGTAATAACGATTTCAACCCATGTTTGGGGTGATTGAAGGAGATGTCCTGAGACTTGGTGTCTTTGGGACGACAAGAGCAATAGTAGCTACACTACGGGAATCGACCGGAGCCCTTGGTTTGATAATGTCACTTTGGGTATTAGCAGTAGTTGATAAGCAATCGATCCGACTCGAGCTTATGAGGATGTCGTAAGAAATGAAGCGATTTCTTCACACTCTCCAGCTCTTTTCCAATCCTTCCAGCCATGGCGCCAGACGAGAGTGCTTTCCTCAAGGATTTTCGCCTGAACCTTTCCCTTGAGTTCGTCTAAAGTAAAGGGACCGTCCTGTGAAAATTTGGGGTAAGCGATCCACCAAATTTTGGCATTGGAGCCCTGTGAATCAGCGAATTCAGCATTTGTTTTGTTCATGACACTTTAGTTGATGACAACACACCCCCCCAAGGTATTACCACGCCTGGAGATTTTACCGTCGGCTATACTTCCTCTCAATAGTGTTTACTTAGCCTCCTATCGTGAATTGCCACTAATAGTTGGTTTTGGGGTCAGGGAGTTATGTAAAAGAACTCAAATCCGCTTAAACATTTTGTCCAATTGTTCACGCGAAAAGAACAAGGCGGTGGGCCTCCCATGGGGACAATGATGCGAATCTTGGAAGTGATGCCGTTGCTGCAGTAGTTCCGTGATCTCTTCGCTGGCCAGCGGATCGCCTGCTTTGATCGCGGCTTTACAAGCAATCATGTGCAACACATGGTCTAGCAAATCTCTTTTCTCCGGTTGCTTGCCATCACCGAGCCAGGTCTCAAGAACTTGGATTAGAAGCTCAGCGGGTCGAGACTTACGCAGCATGGCGGGGTAAGCCGTTACCAAGACGGTATCTCCTCCGAAGGGCTCAACGTGGATCCCAACTTTTCGCAACAGATCTTGAGCTTCTAGTGCCGTGGCTGCCTCTGCCGGTGTCAATGTCACAGGTTCAGGTACCAGCAGCTGTTGGGTTTCGAGCCGACCTTCGAGAACCTTCTGTCGAATCTGCTCATAAAGTATCCGTTCGTGCAAGGCATGTTGATCGATGATTACCATGCCGGCTTCATCTTGCGTGACAAGATAGCGATGATGAATCTGAAAACCGAGATGCGAAATAGGCGCTGTTTGCGGTGGATCTGAGCGTACGATTTTTTCGTACTGAGCAACTTCGGATTCTCCGATTGCACCACTCCAAGCCTCGGCGCCTGGAGGCAGGGTGGTATCGGCAGATGGATCAGTTTTATTCGCATGATCACGATCGCTGGTTGGAAATGCCTTAGCGTTCCCGATCGATGTGTAATCCTGGCCTAAGAATGAAGTTCCACTTCGCAAAGAAGCATCAGGCTGCGGAGTAGTTAGATTTCGCGTTTCACCAAAGGGACGAAAAGGAGGAATCTCTTGAAACGGTAAACGAGGCTGAGGTTGGTACGAATAATCTGTTGGTCGAGAACTAAAAGTTCCTCTCTCAGCATTGGATCCTGAACGACTGCCACCTGCTAGTCCATTCAAGCCAGAGTTGTCTGCTGCAGAAAATTCATTGGATCTTTCCTCAGGTCTAGAAACTTTAGCCGTGAGATCAGTCGACAGAAACTTATGACGCAGCGTTTGTAGTAGCTGACCGTAGATTCGTCCTCCATCTTGGAAACGAACTTCCATTTTGGTCGGATGCACATTCACATCAACCATTTTCGCGGGCATATCCAACCGAAGAAAGCAAACAGGAAATCGCCCGACCATCAACAGCCCTCGATAGGCTTCACCCAGAGCATGTTGCAATGCTCTGTCTCGAATACAACGACCGTTGAGGAATAAGTATTGCATGCGATTGTTGCTGCGAGAAACCGATGGATCACCTACAAATC
>JBEGUT010000293.1:0-5766 GCA_041178745.1 Planctomycetota bacterium
TGATACAGCCGGTACGAAAATCAATGCAGCTGAAACCAAACGCGTTCTCTCGGAAGCCTTCGCACTTCTGGCGAAACTCGACGCTGCCGATGCAAGCGATACCATCGCCAAAGGACTTGCTGCTGGCAAAAAGAAAATTACTGGTAAGTAATCAAATAATCCCGAGGTCATGAAAATAATCGAAAAGGTTGGGATCGTTTATTAACGATCGGTTACTCTAAACAAATCAGCGAGAATAACATCGAGGCAAAGTTGCTTACCTGCACTTTGCCTCGAGCTTTTCCTAGACTACTTTCGCGAAATCTGCTTACTACTTTGCTTCAAATGACTTCGTTTGGTGAACTGTTTCATCAGCTAAGATGTCTAGCAGGTACTCTTGCTGTTCAGTTTTCTTCGCTGTGAGCCTGATTCTCTCAAGGTGCGAACACTTTTGAGCGCAGGAGGCTCGAGCGATGAATCGCAAAGAAGTCGCGATCTCCATAGAATTGGCCCAGCTTTCGGCAGGGTTAAATTACTCATCCTAGCAAAAACATGAAAATGCATCCTAGAAAGGCAGTAGCTAGGAGAATCGTTTATGGGACAGTCTCAAGGCGACTTTATCAAATACCCGCGTACCCCGCATCTATTCGGTGGCAAGGGAACCGCTGACGATAAATATCTAAGTCGCTCGGCATCGCTAGCCATGCTACAGGATCGCTCGTTGATCATTGAAGAAAAGATTGATGGAACCAACGTTGGAATTCATTTCGATGTCAAAGGGAACTTAATTCTTCAATGTCGAGGGCACCTTGTCACCGAAGGGATGCATCCCCAGTACGATCTATTCAAACAATGGGCGACCGTAAAGAGATGCCTGTTAGAAGAACGATTAGCAGATCGCTATATACTCTTCGGCGAATGGGTTTATGCAAAGCATTCGATTCATTACCTTGGACTGGAACATTATTTCTTCGAGTTCGACATCTATGACAAAACAGAGAGTTTATTTCTGACATTAGAACAACGAATGCACATAATCGCTGATAGCGGCATCCTCACTGTTCCAGTGCTTCATCGTGGAAAAATCAATCAAGCCGATCTACAGGCTCTTATTGGTCCGTCGCACTACGACAGTCGCTTTGATAATCCTGTTACGCAGCAAGTGGACCGGCTTATGGAGGGAGTATATCTGCGAACCGAAGGCAATGACTCCGAGGGACGCCCCACAGTGACGCGACGCTCGAAACTAGTGCGCCCTGAATTCGTCGAGAAAGTAAGTCAGAGCAATCATTGGCAGCATCAAGCGATGATTGTCAATCAGTTGGTATCGGGTATCGATATATGGCAATGAAGATGTGGGAAGAAATCCAAGACTTTTCGGTCGATGATCTGATCGAATGGGCAACACCTCAATCGTGGTGTCAAGCGATGGCAGATTGTAAGCAAGATTCGCAGTGGCACAGCGAAGGTGATGTTTGGACCCATACGAAAATGGTACTCCAAGAACTCGTTCAACTCGATTCCTGGTCCGAATTGACTCTCCAGGAGAAGCGAATCCTAAAATTCACTGCTCTCTTTCATGACGTCGGCAAGCCATTGACGACTAAGGTCGATACGGGAACAGGGCGTGTCACATCACCCAGTCACGCGGTCAAAGGTGAATTCGTCGCTCGCAACATTCTCCGACAAATCCATTGCGATTTGGTAACTCGAGAACATATATGCCAGCTTGTCCGATATCACGGACGTCCGGTCTTTCTTTCGGAATACTCCAATCCTACTTTCGAAGTGGTACGTTTGTCGTGGTTGCTGAACAATCGCTTGCTGCATCTTTTTGCCATCGCAGACTTTCGTGGTCGTGATTCCGATTGCATCGATCGCAGCGAAGAGACGCTGCACTACTGGCGAATACTAGCCGAAGACCTGCAGTGCCTTGAGTGTCCTTATGCTTTCCAGACCGATCATGCTCGTCTCACCTACTTTCGGCAAGAAGAACCAAATCTTTTTTATGTTCCCCACGAGAACTTTTCTTGTAAGGTAACGCTAATGTCCGGTCTTCCTGGAAGCGGAAAGGACTATTGGCTTTCGACTCACCGCCGTTCGCTCCCAATCGTTTCCATGGACGATTTGAGAGAAGAGATGGACGTTGATCCAACCGCCAATCAAGGACGAGTTGCTCAAGCGGCGATGGAATTATGTAAAAGCTATTTGCGCGACGGGGAATCCTTCGCCTTTAATGCCACCAACTTGCTGCGCCCAACACGATCCCGTTGGCTCGATTTATTTTTCAACTATAAAGCTGAGATCGAAGTGATCTACTTGGAGCCACCCTTTAAATCGATTTTGCAACAAAACAAGTCTCGTACCGCGTCTGTTCCCGAGAAAGTCATTCAGCGCCTAGCGGATAAAACCGAGCCTCCAACGCCACTTGAATCGCATCGCGTTACCATGATCTCCTAGCTATTCGCGTGTTTATACTCATTTTTCCATTGAAAAACGTGGTCAATGGCTTTTCTAACCTCTCATCGTTGGTCGATTCCAAGCGATGTGACAGGACCACATAAGTCACGTTATACTCTCCTAAGCGGCGTGGCCTGTTTCATTGTGCCGCTTAAAGGGGATGACTGGCTATGTGGACGAAACAACTAACGATAAAGAGGATCGCTACCCGAAGATACGACCTAAGAGCTCGTTTAATTTGCTTGGTCATGATGGTTCTCTTTGTATCGCCATCTCTTTCAGCGCCGTATCTATGCGCCGCTCCACCATCATCTCCCAACTTCGAATCCGATGTCTTGCCACTACTCATCGAACGCTGCAGCAAATGCCATGGCGATGAGCGACAGATCAGCAACCTTAGTGTCTTGACAGCAAGCGATCTTATGAAGGGAGCACAATCAGGTCCTGTTGTTATTGCGGGCAAACCAGAGGAGAGCATGCTTTGGGAACGGCTCATCAGCAAGCAAATGCCACCTAATGGAGAGGGAGAGCCATTCAGCGACGAAGAACTCGACGTGATCCGGCGTTGGATCGCAGGAGGAGCAAAGACGGATGAGCCAATCATGCAAACGGTCATTACTGATGAGCGTATTCTTCCCTTGCTACAACTCCGTTGCGTCAGTTGTCACGGTGGTCGTCGGCGCGAAGCGGATCTTGATGTTCGGACGATCGAAAGTCTACTGCGAGGTGGAAAGTCTGGGCCTGCAATTGTATCGGGTAAGCCTGAAGAAAGCTTATTGCTAAAGCGAATCCGCGCTGAGGAAATGCCGCCGCGTCGACAAATGGTTGCGGTCAGTGTCAAGCCGATGGAGGCGAGTGAAATAATAATCCTTGAGCAGTGGATTGCCAGCGGTTTACCTCTTCAGGATCGATCGGCAGTCAGCGAGTTGAATGATTCCGATCCGCTGGTATCTGAAGAGGATCGACAATTCTGGTCTTTTGTTGTTCCAAAGTCGCCACCGATTCCATCCGATAAACTCACATCAGCTGACCTCGATCGAGCCTTTAATCCAATTGATATATTCATTCTCGAAAGAATGCGACAGCATGATCTGAGTCCAGCTGGCCAAGCCGATAGAGCGACGCTAATTAAGCGATTGTATTTCGATCTGCTCGGTCTTCCTCCTACGTTTGAGGAAGTCGAGCGGTTTGTTGCCGATCAGGATCAAACCGCGTACGAGAAACTTGTCGATCGACTGCTTGCTTCGCCACATTATGGCGAACGCTGGGGAAGGCACTGGCTGGATATTTCTGGCTATAGCGATTCCGAAGGTGGACAAAATGAAGACTTTACTCGTCCAAACATGTGGCGGTATCGCGATTATGTGATTCAGGCCTTCAACAGCGATCCAGGCTACGACCAGTTGATTCTGGAACAGATCGCCGGAGATGAGTTGGTTGATTACGAAAATGCTGAAACGATCACTGACGATATCTACCGCAAACTTTGTGCAACTGGATTTCTTCGTACAGCACCAGATCGCACCTTCGCAAATATCACCAACTTTGTACCGGAGCGTCTGGAGGTAATCGCGGATGAACTACAAATCCTAGGCTCATCGATTCTCGGACTCACGATCCACTGCTGTCGCTGTCACTCGCACAAGTTCGATCCGCTGCCACAAAGAGATTACTATCGCCTCGCGGCAATGCTTAAGGATGGTTACGACGAAAACGATTGGATCGGTTCAAAAGAACGCAACTTGAAATATGTAACGACCGAGGAACGCAAGCAGTGGGAAGCGACGATACAAGGTATTGAAAGCGAAATCAAGAAGATCGAAAGTGAGTTAGCGACCTGTTCCGATGAAGCGAAAAAGAAATCTCTCATGGAGCAGAAGACGCAATGGGAATCAAAGAAACCTGCGGAGCCGACGATTCGAGCCCTTTGGTCTCGCGGTGATCCTTCTCCCACCTATATCCTGCGACGCGGCAACTATCTGACGCCTGGTGAGCTTGTTTCGCCTGGTATCCCATCAGTGCTTTGCCCCCCAGCCGATCAACCCGATGTTCAACCACCGAGACCTTCGGCAAAATCTGTTGGGAGCCGCCTAGCGCTTGCCAAGTGGCTCGCCTCGCCACGCAATCCACTTACGGCTCGGGTCATGGTCAATCGAATTTGGAAACATCATTTTGGAACGGGATTAGTCGCATCGCCGGATAACTTTGGCAAGATGGGGGCGCCTCCCTCTCATCCCGAACTTCTCGACTGGCTCGCAGCACGATTCATGGAACAGAATTGGAGCGTCAAAGCACTTCATCGTGTGATTCTAACCTCAGCTATCTATCAACAAAGTAGCCAAAAAAGTGATGCTGCAAATCAAAGAGATCCAGACAATCGATGGCTCAGTCATATGCCTTTACGTCGACTCGAAGCAGAGGCGGTTCGGGATCGCTTACTGGTTGCCTCTGGAAATTTAAAATCTGTTTTCTATGGCGCACCATCAGAAGTCGATATTCGAGGCGACGGACTAGTTACGGTCCGAAATGCGGGAAATGGAGAAAGGCGTAGCGTCTATCTTCTTCACCGTCGTACCGCGATTCCGACCTTGCTCGAAACATTTGACTCGCCACAAATGGGCCCAAACTGCGTGACTCGCGCCGAGTCGGTGGTAGCGCCACAAGCGCTGCATCTACTTAACAACGCTGCCGTTCATCAACTTGCTGAAATGTTCGCAGATAAGGTGCGACGCGAAGCTGGAGATAAATATCAGCAACAACTGCGCCGAGCTTTCCAGATCGCGTACAGCGAGGATCCTTCGCCCGAGCAATTGAAGCTGCTAAGCAACAAATACGAAGAGTTATCTCAGGCTTGGTTATCCTCGCTCGCTGGTAAAGAGAATATCCAGCAGGCCGCCAAAGACAGAGCTTTGGTGAATGTCTGTCATGCTTTGATGAACTCAGCTGCTTTCATCTACGTGGAGTAGAATATGCCTGCAGATCGATCACCACTAAAACGACGTGAGCTATTTCAGCGAGTTGGCGCGGCACTGCATTCCGCCGCGCTGATCCATCTTTTTAGCGGCGAGCTTTTAGCAGAGGGGAATCGAGACTCGGAAATGCATTTGCACTCAGGAGTCAACAAAGCTCCCAAGGCAACTTCGGTCATTCATTTGTTCATGAATGGTGGTCCGAGCCAAATGGATCTGTTTGATCCGAAGCCTGAGCTTCAGAGGCGACATGGTGAGGATTATTTCGATCGTATCGCGGGCGAAGTTGAATTCCCCGAGGCAGCAGGTGCGCTAATGAAAAGTCCTTTCAAGTTCGCGCAGCATGGACAATGTGGTA
>JBEGUT010000294.1:0-5737 GCA_041178745.1 Planctomycetota bacterium
GCATGCCAGCGGAACGATAACCGTCTCGATAGGTAGCACTCACCTTCAGTTGTGATGGTTTGGGAGATCCAGCGGCACCAGAGACAGCGACGCGATTCGTAGCGATTTGCTTTACCTGTAGTTGCAGGAAAGAAACGCAGACATCCGGAGAGATATATTTCGCTGGATTTCCAATTTCATAGATCAATTGCTCTTTCACGGTTTCTTCCGTGACCGCACCTCCAGTTCGCTGTGGCTTGGTGATAACGCATGAACCATCACTTGAAATTTCAGCTATAGGAAAACCGATATGCGTTGGATCAGGGATATCGAGCCAATCGGTAGCTATTCCGCCGGTGACATGCGTACCGCATTCCAAAAGGTGGCCGGCTACGGTTGCTCCGGCTAATGCTTCCCAATCATCTTGACGCCAGCCAAATGCATGAACGGCCGCGCCGACGACCATCGAAGGATCTGCGACTCGACCTGTGATGACCAAATCCGCGCCTGCATCTAATGCTTTTACGATCCCGTCGCAACCGAGATAAGCATTGGCCGTTACGAGTCGCGATTGCACTTCGCTCAGTGGAAGTCCGCTGTCAATATTGCCATAAGACTGGGTGTCTGTGGATGCCTTGAGCAGAGCAATAACATTGTCACCTTGGACGACACCGATCTTGAGGCTGCGACAGCCTCTTTTCTCAAGAGCTTGCTGGCATGCTTGTGCGCAAGCGAGTGGATTAAGTCCACCTGCGTTGACGATCAAGCGACAATTGCCACCAGCACTCCAGTAGTCGGCCAAGTGACGAACAACTTCCACAAAATCCTGCGCATATCCTTTCGTAGGATCCCGCTCTCGCTGGATCGCCAGAATCGACATGGAAACTTCAGCGAGATAATCCATCGTGAGGAAATCGATATCGCTAGCGCGGGCGAGTAGTTCCCCGGCCGCGGCTGGGCGATCACCCCAAAAGGCTTGAGCATTTCCGATACGTACAGTTTTAGTCACACTTCTCTCGCGCGATTGCGCGACTCCACGCGTTCCTGTTCCGAAATCACAGAGAGTGCGGCGGCTAACCATTGTCGGGTGTGATCAGGAGCGATGATCGCATCGACCCAACCGCGAGCTGCACCGTAGCGAATATCCGTTTGCGCTTGATACTGAGAACGCACGGTTTCTCTAAGTTGCTGTATGGCATCGGCAGTAAGAGGCTGCCCTGATTTTTCTGCATCACGGACTTTGAGGGTCAGCAGTGTATCGGCTGCTTGATTGCCACCCATCACGGCGTAACGCGCGTTGGGCCAGGCGAGGATCAACGCTGGATCATAAGCTCGTCCACACATCGCATAATTTCCAGCGCCATACGAGCTGCCGACGATCACTGTAAACTTGGGAACAGTGGTTATGCTCATCGCTCGTACCAGTTGGGCTCCCGACTGGATGATAGACGATTGCTCTGCTTGTTTGCCAACCATGAATCCTTGAACATCTTGGATGAAGACTAGCGGAATTCGATTTTGGTCGCAGTCTAAGATGAAGCGTGCTGCCTTTTCAGCTGCATCGCCATAGAGGACTCCACCGATCTGAACTTCTTTGAGCGCGGACTGCGAACGACGTCGCTGATTGGCAACCACAGCGGCAGGCCGTCCTTCGATACGAGCATAGCCCGTAACAACCGTTCGTCCATAGTCCGCTTTGAATTCCTGAAAACTATCCGCATCTACGATGCACTGCAAAAGATCGCGGACATCGTATTCACCTTGTCCATCGCCTGGAACAATTTTGTAAAGTTCATCGGCGGGGCGACTTGGTGCTGGACCTGTCGATGCTGGGGAGCGAGCGGGAAGTAAGCTCATTTGATTGCGGATACGAGTTAAGCAATCGGCATCATTCTTTTCATGGAAGTCGACTGTGCCACTGATCTGCGAATGCATCTTTGCGCCGCCGAGTTCTTCGGGATCAACGGTTTGCCCAATAGCCGCTTTTACTAAAGCGGGACCAGCAAGGCAAAGTTGGCTCCCTTCGGTCATGAGAATTTTATCGCACAGGACAGGTAGGTAAGCACCGCCGGCGATGCAGTTCCCCATCACGGCCGCGATCTGTGGGATACCTTCGGCGGAGAGAATAGAGTTGTTGCGAAAGATACGACCAAAGTCATCTTCATCGGGAAAGATCTCATCTTGAAGCGGCAGAAAGACTCCAGCGGAATCGACCAGGTAGATCAAAGGAAGTCGAAGTCGATGGGCGATTTTTTGAGCGCGAATCAATTTCTTGACCGACTGAGGAAACATCGCACCCGCTTTGACTGTTGCGTCATTGGCGGCGATAAGACAAGGATGACCGCTAACCCATCCGATCCCTGTGACGACACCTGCTGCAGGGACATCGCCCCATTCGGGATACATTTGATAAGCGGCCCAGAGACCGAGTTCCAGGAAGGGGCGATCGGGATCTAAAAGCAATTCCAATCGCTCGCGAACCGGTAGTCGCCCCAGTTTTCTTTGGCGATCCCAGCCCGCTTTACCACCTCCCTGCAAAAGATTCTTTTCTTGTGCAGCGATCGACTCGGTGATTTCCCGAAGGGTTGACATACAGTAAACCTTTCTTGCGGATTTCGGTGAAAAGTAGCGCGAAAGCCATTTAAAGTTTACGCCATACCGGGCTTTGCGTTCGTTTTTTCAAGGCTTTGCTGTCCTGAATCCTGCGAATAAAAAAGCTCGCGAGTAAGGTAATCAGCCTTATTCGCAACTTAGCCGTGAGGCTACTGGTCGCCTGCCAGCATATCCATCCAAGTCGACACCCGTGTATTGGCTAAAGCGGTAGCGTCAGCCCACAGAGCCAATATTTTTTCAATTTTTTCGTTGCTGAACCGACACAAAGCATTTTCTTTGAATTTTTTGATCAGCAGTGGTTTAGCTTGGTCACGGCGTCGACGGTGTCCGATGGGAAATTCAACTTCGACCGGGGTCGTTGAAGTGCCGTCTTTGAAAATGATTTGGATTCGGTTACCAATCGATCGCAGTTGGGGATCGAGATAGTCTTTGGTGAATCGTGGATCTTCGGCAACGATCATTTTATTGCGGAGCTCATCGATCCTTGGATCGCTGGCCGCTTTATCCTCGTAGTGTTCGGAGTCAAGTGAACCGTGTAGCAACGCGACAGCGACAATGTACTGCAAGCAATGATCGCGATCCGCAGGATTGTGGAGCGGCCCTTTCTTGTCGATGATGCGAATCGCCGACTCTTGAGTAAAGATTTTGATTTGCGCGATATCGTCGATGCGATTGGCAATTTGGGGAGCCAGTTCGATGGCAGCTTCAGCCGCAGTTTGCGCATGGAACTCAGCAGGAAACGCAACTTTAAAAAGAATATTCTCCATCACATAGCAACCTAGATCGCGATTAATGCGAATGGGTTTGCCGGACAAGAAGACATCTTGGAATCCCCAGCGTGGAGCCGATAGAGCAGAAGGGTATCCCATTTCACCTTGCATGGTCTACAACGCTAGTTGCACGGCGCGTCGTGTTGCATCGCCAGCGGCCCAGCTTTTACGAGAACCCGTATTGGGTGCATGTCGATAAGTTCGCAGGGCGCCGCCATCGATCCAAGCCTGACTGAGCGCACTGGCGATCTGGTGTGTGTTTCCGCCGAGCATCGAGCAGGCTACGGCAGTGGATGCGATTCGCACCAAGATGACGTGATCCATGCCGATGCGATTGAATCCGTTTTCCAACGCGAGGATTCCTTGAATCTCGTACGCTTGAATCGCTGAATTCAAGACATCTTGGATGAGCCACTTTCGGCCAGGTGTCCATCGATTATTAGGATTGCGATCGAGGTAGTCGGTCAAACCTAATATCGCTCCAAAATTGTCCGATGGATGTCCCCACTCCGCAGCCAGCCAAGTATCGTTGTAATCAAGCCAGCGAATCATACACCCGATATTGAATGCTGCTTGGACAGGATCTAGTTGCCACGAGCAGCCAGGTACTCGAGCACCATTGATAATCTCAGCTCCATCGACAACAGGTCCAAGTAGTTTTGTGCACGCTGGATATTGAAGAGCTAATAATCCGCAACCAATACTATCAAGCAAACAAAAGCGAGCCGTATCGTTTGCTTCCGAGGATGCGTTTAGGGGTTGGGCTGAGTAGTGCGCAAGTTGCTCCAGAAGTGCATCGAAAGCTCGAGGCTGCGCGGTCACGGGGGAATCCATACGAACTCCGTTTCCAAATGAGCGATGAAGACAAGTGATAAGATCGATGGCAGGATTGACGACCCTAGTTTAGCCGATTGCCGACTGCAGCGGGAACAGGAATAAAAATATCAGCGACTTGATTCTCGAAATAGGATCGCCCACAATCGCTGAAACAGTCACGATATTTTTCGGACAGGAACCGCGAAATTTGTTGTCTAACCTCCGTAAACCTTTTCTTGGACACACTTGTCACCCGAGAATAAGCTAGATTTTAGAGAGGCATCGCTTGCTAATTGCAAAATGTCGGAAAGAGTTTTGCGCGTAGACGACCTGAATCAACAACGATGTCAAGGTTCAAAGTTGCGGTGTATTATCAGGCTGCGGTCGGGAATAGCTGAGTAGTAGATGCTGAGTAGTAGGTGCTGAGCAGTCGAGGCTAATCGACATAGACTGAGCAATAGATAGGGGCTGATATGGCAGACCAACAAACCTCAAGTTCGATGGCTTCACCGGGCAAGAGGTTTAGGCAGGCCCTTGAGCAAGAAAGTCCACTGCAGGTTGTCGGGACGATTTCGCCTCTCTGCGCGTTGTTAGCAGAGCAAGCTGGATTTAAAGCGATTTATCTTTCCGGCGCAGGTGTTGCCAATGCTTCGCATGCGTTACCAGACATAGGGATCACGCATCTGGAAGATGTGGTTGAAGATGCTCGGCGAATCACTGCGGCTTGCTCATTGCCGCTGCTGGTTGACATTGATACCGGTTGGGGAACGGAAGCGTCGATTGGTCGAGCGATCAGAGAGCTAGAACGAGTTGGCGTGGCTGGAGTGCATTTGGAAGATCAAGTCTCTACAAAGCGATGTGGCCACTTACCTGGCAAGCAGTTGGTAGAAACCGAAGAAATGGTGGCTCGTATTAAAGCAGCGGTCGAGACACGACGCGATCGTGATTTTGTGATCATGGCGCGGACGGATGCGGCTGCGGTTGAGGGTCTTGATTCCGCCATCGCGCGTGCCAAGCGTTATATAGAGGCGGGGGCGGATATGATTTTTGCGGAAGCTTTGATTTCGCTTGAACAGTACGCGACGTTCACCGCAGCGGTCAAAGTACCGGTGCTGGCGAATCTTACTGAATTTGGAAAGACGCCTCTATTGTCGCTGGACGCATTGCGTATGGCGGGGGTCCGCTTGGTGCTCTATCCGTTGACGGCATTTCGCGCAATGAATCATGCAGCGAAGAAAGTGTATGAAACGATTCGTCGCGAGGGTAATCAAGCGACGATCATCGATGAGCTTCATACTCGAGAAGAGCTTTACAAATTGATCGGTTACAAGGTTTAAGCAGAGCGATCCTAACAGGAAAGTCAGACCATGAGCCACTCATCTAGCCCTCGCGCTAACAATCCAACTTCGATTCGCGGTGGGCTCGATGGTATCGTGGCGGGAGTAACTCGTTTGAGCACGGTGGGTGTAACGGGAGTTGGGCTCACGTACTTGGGTTACTCGATTGAAGACTTATCAGAGCAGTCAACGTTTGAAGAGGTTGCCTATCTTTTGCTTCAC
>JBEGUT010000295.1:0-5731 GCA_041178745.1 Planctomycetota bacterium
AGGAGCCAAAAGAAACTATTCCCGGATCTCGTGTTGCGTCGCCGCCGAAGCAGAGCAGCGACTTAGAAACAATAAAGTAATGCTAACCGATTGATCAGCCGAGAATGGATACAGGGGATACTTTGCCAACCTTTCAGGGTAGCGTCATGGACTGGGCAATGAATTTGCTAGCAAGAAGCAAGGCCATTTTACTATGGACCACTACCATCACCTTGGTTTTGTCTTCGTCGCCACTGTGGGCACAGCAGGGGGCCCAACTTCCTCAATTCAATAGTTTTGGGAACAACAATTTCGGTGGTAACGGTCTACCTGCTGCTCCACCTGTTGTCCGTCCCGAAGAAGACCCAATTCGTATAGCCGCCCGCCCCTCTACGGATGCATCCAATCCTTCGAATGCGGCCCCGGGGTTACCCCAGGGGGAAGTCTCACCGGATGCCGCTAGTGATTCTAAAGAAGCTATCCCGATGCGCAGTTTGCTTCAGATCTTCCACGATGGTGGGATCCTGATGTATCCGATTGCGATATGCTCTTTTGTATTATTCGCATTTTCCCTGGAAAGGGTTTTCTACTTGAGGCGTGGTCGCGTAATCCCCAAGCCTTTCGTTCGAAGAGTTATGGAAGTCTTGGAGCAACAACAAATCGATCGTGAGGAAGCACTCGCTCTTTGTGAAGAGAATGGTAGCCCCGTCGCGAATCTGTTCAATTCTGCAATCAAAAAATGGGGACGTCCGAGTGTTGAAGTTGAACAGGCGGTTTTGGATACGGGGGAGCGAATAGGAAACTCGTTCCGTCGCAATCTTCGCGTGATGAATGCGGTAAGTAACGTTAGCCCGTTGCTCGGCTTGCTCGGTACGGTGCTCGGCATGATTGAAGCATTCAACGCGATCGCCTCGTCTGATGCTATGGGGCGTCCCGAATTGCTGGCCAGCGGTATCAGCACGGCACTGATTACAACGGCGGCCGGCTTGGTGGTTGCCATTCCCGCTTACCTCGCCTACATGTTCTTTTTAGGCCGAGTCGATCGGCTCATCATTGAAATGGATGAACTATCGCAACAAGTCATTGACTATGTTTCTGCGGAAGGACTACAGGAAGCGAGCAAGTCGCGACGTTCCCGTTCCAAAGCAGCGTAGAGTGAAGATTGGCTTTTCCATGATCGCGAGTTTTTAAGGAGCTTGGCAATGCCGCTAAAAACGACGCAAGATGAGCTGCCAAGCTTTAATCTCACCTCGATGATCGACGTGGTGTTTCTCCTGCTCATTTTCTTTATGGTTGGGACCAACTTCAATAAGTCGGAAGGGCGTATTGAATTGGAAGTACCTAAGGTCAGTGGTGTCAGTTCGTTGGTTGCTCCACCGGAGAGCCGAACGATTCAAGTGGGGAAGGATGGCGATGTGTTTTTGGATGGGAAAGGCTTATCGCTGGCTGAGTTGAAGACACAACTACAAATTGCAAAAACGCAATACGAGGATATTTCGGTTGTAGTTCGTGCGGACGCAAAGTCATCCTACGATCGAGTTGCTGAGGTTCTTGGTGTATGCAGTGATTCGAAGGTAAAAATCAATCTAGGGTTCCGGCCCGGTAGCGTAGTGAGGTAACTTCCATGATTGGCTGGCAGCAAACAGCCTTTCAGAATTTACAATTCATCTGGTCGGGCTATAACGCTGACCGAATATGGGCCCTCGTTCTCGCTTTCTGTGCTGCTGCTACGACCATCGGACTATTCGCATTTTCGAGAACCCAGTGGGGAAAAAATAAACCACTCACCAAGTGCCTCGTTTACTCCGTTATCGCCCATGCATGGCTGCTCATGTACGCCTATGGCACCAAATTGAGTGGTCCGGGTACGCCCAATGGTAGTTTAGATGCTCCCAGTCGAATTGTCTCGATTATCGAGTCACCACCTCCTGCTCCCGATCCAGTGGGCGAAGCGGAATCAAGCGATGAGAAAGCCGCCTTTGAAGAGAAACTGACCGAGTCGCTGGAGAAAATCGAGCCTCTTGGAACGTTAGATTTTCCGCCAACTGCACCTTTACCTGCGATGCCTTTTGACGAAGGACCCTTAGCTGATTTGGCAGGTCTTGCAGCACCAGACTCGCCCGCATTGACCGCTAATAAGTTAGAACCCTTACCGCCACCATCACCAGCAACTCCACCTTCGACCGAAAGCGATATGGGAAGTGTTCAAGCGATACTTTCCTCGTCAGCCATGTCGGGCGCTCTGGCGATCGAATCCTCCAAAAGAGTCTTTGATGATCAACCACTTGCTCAAGAATACTTACTGCGAAACAATCCAAATCGATTTCAAATCGCCCAGCAATTCGGTGCTAGTGCTGAGACGGAAGACTCGGTAGCACGTGGACTTCAGTGGCTCGCTCGCACCCAACTTCCCGATGGTTCCTGGAATGCAGCAGCGACAGGCGCCGGGCAAGAGACTCGGCAAATTGTTACCCAGAGCTATCAAGGAATTGGCCGAAACGCTGACACGGGAATAACGGGCCTCGCTCTGCTCGCCTTTCTCAGCGGAGGTCATACACACGTCCAAGGAGAGTATGCATCCACAGTACGCAAAGGAATGGAGTACCTTGTTTCTCAACAACTGGTGAATGGAGATCTTTCAGGTCGAAGACAGCAAAGCAACCTGCCAGCTGATGTTTTCTCACGCATGTATTGTCATGGTATCGCCGCTTTTGCCATCGGCGAATGCTATGCAATAACAGGTGATCCATCGCTGCAACGTCCCGCATCACTGGCAGCCAGTTACACATTGAAATGCCAAGATCCAACCAGTGGTGGTTGGAGATACGTTGCGCAGGATCGCGGCGACTTGAGTCAGTTCGGCTGGCAGGCACTCGCGCTCAGCAGCGTACAACATGGTGGACTTGAAATACCTGAGTCAACCTGGAAGAGCATGTCAAAGTTTTTGGACAGTGTCTCAGGAGGGAAGCATGGCGGTCTCGGCAAGTATCGCGAGCAGGAATCCCCTACCACAACAATGACCGCTGAAAAACTTGCATGTCACCTCCTACTCAATCAACCGTTATCTGCACAAGCGGAGAACGAGGCGAGACAGGAACTGTTGCGCAATTTACCAGGTACCGGAGAGGATAATGTGTACTACTGGTATTACGGCACGCTTGCCATGTTCCAATTCCAGGACGATGCCTGGAAACGATGGAACGAGTCTCTCAAGAATCGCTTGATGGTTCTCCAGGAACCACAAAGCTCTTATCTATCCGGAAGTTTTCCACCGGATGCAATTTGGGGAGGCTATGGGGGCCGAGTCTATAGCACCGCAATGAGTTGCTTATGCTTGGAAGTGTACTATCGCTATCTGCCCCTGTATGCGAAATCCAAACTCGCGCAAGATCCAACACAAAAGCCGCAAATGCTACAGAGATAAGGAATGCTTCCCGATTCGATCTTCTAGATGCTCTCTGAGATACTAAACGCCTAAGTAACTCTTAACCGAAACTACCTGATAGATAATTCTTGGTGAGCTCTTTGGCAGGTCGCTGAAAAATCTCTTCGGTTCGTTGACATTCGATCAATTCGCCACGATACATGAAGGCGGTTACATCGGAGATGCGTGCAGCTTGCTGCATATTGTGAGTCACGATGACAATGGTCATGCGATTTTTTAATTCGAAAATCACATCCTCAATCCTCGAAGTTGAAATCGGATCCATCGCTGACGTCGGTTCATCTAACAGCAGCACTTCAGGATGAGTCGCCAAGGCTCGGGCGATACAAAGCCGTTGCTGTTGACCGCCGGACAACTCTGTTGCTGGTCTCTGCAGACGTTCCTTGACTTCGTCCCAGAGAGCGGAATCGCCAAGCGCGCTTTCAACGCGATCGGCAAGTTCAGTGCGATTCGAAATACCTCGTAATCGAAGCCCATAGGCGACATTTTCAAAGATTGATTTCGGGAAAGGGTTAGGCTTTTGGAATACCATTCCCGAAAGGAGGCGTACTTCCATGGGATCGACATCGGACGAAAGCAGATTTCTTCCGTTAGGCTGCAAGATAATCTCACCTTCGTATCGCACATTCTTCTGGAAATCGTGCATACGATTGAAACATCGAAGCAGCGTCGTCTTTCCGCATCCCGATGGGCCGATAAGTGCCGTTATAGCGTTGATCATGATCGGCATACTGACCGACTTCACCGCCTGGTTGGAACCGTAGAAGACGGAAAGTTTACGCACTTCAGCTTTTAGGGGCCGATCTTCGACTACCATTGCACCTTCTTCCTGAAGCGATAGCGAATAAACATCGCCACACCATTGAGAGTCAGCGTAATGAAGATCAGCACCAAGCTCGCCGCCGCAGCGTTGCGATGAAAGGCTTCTTGGGGGCGGGATACCCAGTTAAATATCTGAATCGGCATCACCGAAAAACTGCTCGATAACCATTTAAAGTTGATAAAGGGAATTGAGGATTGGAATGGGCTATCCGGTAGCACGGTATTGAAGACGACAGCACCGACAACAATCAAAGGTGCCGACTCACCTAGGGCACGGGACAATGCGATAATCGTACCGGTTGCGATACCGTTGGTAGAACAAGGAAGAAGGTGATGCCAAATGACTTGCCACTTCGTAGCACCTAAGGCATAGGCCGCTTCACGAATTCCACTAGGTACGGCTCGGAGAGCTTCTCGAGTAGCGACGATAATAATTGGTAAAATCAAAAAGCCCAATGTCAATCCACCAACAAATACATTGCGACCTAGGCCAAAGAAGTAAACAAATAATCCCAAAGACATCAATCCGTAAATAATCGACGGGACACCGGCGAGATTGGTGATATTGATTTCTACAAAGGAAGTGAGCCAATTCTTTTTGGCGTATTCTTCTAGGTAAATCGCGGCGGCTATACCCAGTGGCACCGCTGTAAATGCGGTGACGAGAACAACTAGCACCGACCCGATCCAAGCGATTAAAATCCCTGCCGAAGCTGGTCGTCGCGATGGGAACGAGGAAAAGAATTGATAATCAAGACTACTCCATCCATCGCGGAACAAATCACAAATTAGGATGCCGAGAATCGCTAAGCCAACGAGGGTGCACAGAAAACCACCGATCGCAAAAAAGCGATCTTGAAATTTTTGCCAGCGGATTAAGCGACGCACATCTTTCATGATAGCAGCCCTAGTACGCCTCTCGATAACGCTTCTTGAGGTAATGACCGATCAGGTTGAACACTAGGGTCATAACAAACAGCGTTAAACCAGCCGCAAAAATGGTCTTGTACCCGATGCTTCCGTGAGGCAGGTCTCCTTGGCTGACTTGGACGATGTATGCAGTGACGGTCATAGCTGGATCTCGCGGATCCAGAGATAATTTGGGTTGCATGCCACCAGCAATCGCAACGATCATCGTCTCTCCGATCGCACGTGATAGCCCCAAAATGTAGGCTGCTCCGATTCCTGAAAACGCAGAGGGGAACACTACGGTCAGAGCCGTGCGAATTCGATTTGCTCCCAGCGCATATGCTCCTTCACGAAGCAACATCGGAACCGCTCGCATCGCGTCTTCACTGAGCGAACTGACATAAGGGATAATCATAACGCCCATCACTAATCCTGCAGTCAACATGCATGATGCAGGCAAATCTGGGATGAGCTTTTGCATCACTGGCGCAACGAGCAGCAATGCAAAATAGCCATAGACGACCGTGGGTACGGCGCTGAGCAACTCGAGCATCGGCTTGACAACTTCGCGCACCC
>JBEGUT010000296.1:0-5710 GCA_041178745.1 Planctomycetota bacterium
AAGCGGAACAGCCTTCCATTGTTGTCGTTGACTGATAGCACAGATAAATCGGCAGCGGAATTAATTTCTAGATTTGTACCAGCAATTTTCTGAAATCCCGGCGAGACCTGACAGTCCATACTTGCTATCGTAGAACGAGGTCTCCATTCGAATGTTCCATTGAAATCTGGTAACTGCGTATTGGGCTCGACTGTAAAGCCATGAGGTTCCCAGACGGTCACAATTTGATATCGAGTTGTAGATGCGCAAACAGGGCAGCATTTCGAATCGTGGGGATCGCTGACGAGGGCTTGGCACTGCTGACAAACGCCACACTTTCCCTCCCATCCACGACCATCAGTACTCTTTGGATGAGGATGACTGGGTGAATAAGTCAGCACTCCTACGCTTCGCAGCACTTGTTTATCTCGGACTGTCTCACTTCCAGGCGCAAATTGACTGATTGCGATATCAAGAGGGCGGTCTACAACGTCTTTCGGGGGAAAACTGCGTGGTACGCTAACGTAAAGATTCCTTACTCGAGTCGGGAAACCGAACATCGGGAGAATTCCAGCAAACGCCAACCTCTCACTGAGACTGTCCTGGATAAAAGCATCATTATCATTCGCACATTTATCTATGCGATGGATCAATTTATGCTGTATCCCACTGATCAAGTCCTGAGAATGTTTTTCGAGATTCGTGCCCTTTAGAAGAAGTTGGGCGATGTGCGAAATGCGGTCCCTATTCTTCATAATCCAGTGTTGGATTCTGTCGCGAACCATTCCCCAGTTTTTAGCGTCTCCGAATTCCCCATGGATATGTGAGCCTTTCTCACTTTCGTCAGCATCCATATCTGATAGCTCAACATCATGAAAAGCTAATCGGAGTATCTCCTTGTTGAGCATGCGTTCGACGATCCGAGGACGATCTAAATCAAGATAGGGCGATGGAGCATTTCCCGAAATCATCGGCATAGGGTTCGCAAAATAAGTGTCATCATGACTGCGACCCCGTCCAACCGTCAAAGCAATTGAGTAACCAACCCCTCGTCGTCCCGCTCGGCCAACGCGTTGTTGGTAATTGAAGCGGCGAGGAGGAACATTACCAAGCATCACCGCAATTAGTGGACCTATATCTACACCGGCCTCCATCGTTGTTGTTACACTCAATAAGTCGATCGTATCGACGCGATGGTTTTCGTCATCAAGGCAGAGGCTTTGAAACAGTCTTTGTCTATCTCCGGCTTTATCTTTATCTGTCTGTCCAGTGAGTTCCTCGCAATGAAGTCGGAAAGCTGTTGCTTCGGGCGATGCTAGAAAAGTGTAGTAATCCGCTTCACTATCGGCGGTGGTTCGATTCGGTTCTTGGCTTAGTGGTTGAAAGCAACTAACGCAAATTCCAAGGCCGCGATGAAGATGATTCAATCCGCATTGCTCGCATTTCCAAACGGGCGCATCTTTATTGGCTGGTTTAAAAAAAAGCTTGTCTTCCTGAAGCATTATTGTTGGAGACAATAGCTGTTTTTGTATCATGCCTTCTTGTAAATGATTGAGAATTGCTTTCGATTCATTGGCGTATCCGGCATGTTCTATATATTTGCGAATTTGAGCCGGTAATGAGCTTTGATCGTAGGCATAAGGAGCGAAAGCAAACCGGAATTTATCACCCAGTATTCGAATAGCAACATAAAGTAGTGATGTGCAGTCACTCGGATTCAATCCAGATATTTGAAGGGGAGAAAACTTAGGGTCTACGACGACTGTTCCTAGAGCAAGAGACTCAATTGACTTCCTGCGATGAAGAAAGAGGGTTCTTAGGCAGCTTTGTTTGCACTCATTCTGTATCTGTTCTAGCCATGTCGTTTGGGCTTGCTCTAGTTTGCTAGCTTGTTTCTGAGAAACTGGTCTGGAATTGGGCGATTTAGAGTCAGGCCATTCAAACAAGTAAGACCAAGAATGTTCCCCCTTGGAGTCCAGTAAGCGCGAGGGTCCTGCTGGAGAAACGCCAAGTTTTAGCAGGGAGTTTTGGACGCGTCTTGCGAGGGAAGTAATGGAGGACGGCTTGTCATCCGATTGCCGAAGCTCTGCTGCCCTTGCTTCCTCATCTGCCGTTGCAATTCCATCACGCACGTTTTGTAAAGCGTCCGCATCAGCGCGGTTCTCGTCACGAAATCGCTTAAATGCTTCTACATCCCGTTGGGTCTTTTGCGGGTCTTGATCGAGAACTCTTAAAAATGATCTCAAATCTTCCCCCAAGCTTTCGCGGCTTTGCAGCAAAGTCTGTCGTACTAAATCTCGATAGTGGTCAAGTTCGACACCGCCAGCTAGCTTTGCCGCGTCTTGGCGACTATCGGTGAAAACGACTAATTTCCTTGCAGACTCTTCCATTGACTGAAGTTCTCTCATCAGTCCGTCCGCCAGTACTTGATTTACTTTCTGGAAACCCGTGCGATGACGCATTATGGGGCTTGCAATCTGTTCGATCGATGTCGCATCTTCGGTTTTATTACCTTTTAGTCGAGTCCAGTCTTCGTCACACCGGCAGCACCTCGAAGGCATTGCTGCTAGAACGCGTTTGACCTCTTCCGAAAGCTGTTCAACATTCATTCGATAAAGCCAACCATTGGGTACTTCCATTTGTGCACCGTGAGTCAATTCCCCGGTCGCCGAATTCAAATGAGCCTGAACCCACATCCTTTCGATAGGATGATTCTTTCCTGCTATACGACAACCTTGGGTCCAGTTCGGCTCACAAAGTGGTTCTTCGTCACCGGATGGCCAGAAAACCGCATAGCGACTGTAAAACCGCTCACGACCTACCGCCGATGGAGTGTCAAGGTCTGGTTGATCATGAACCATAGTAAACGGACCAGTTTCGTCCTGCTGATCTGTTTGCCGATAGCCCCCGAAATATAAATCACCGCACTGTGAACAAAGCAAAACATCCAAAACACGGGATCCACATCCACATACGAGTCGAGGCGCACTATATAACTTGCCGACTCTTCGATGTCCCCTTAAATCTTCGGTTACCTGCGTACAATCGGGATTACAGCAAGCCCAGAGTCCGTTTACATTTCGAAACATCAAATGCAAGCGAAAAGGCAGCGGTGCTGGCGCATACCTATCTTTTTCGATGCGAGATTCCGCAAGTACCTGCAACAATCCATTCGCTGCTGAAATATGGTTCTCTGAACCAAATATCCTTTTCGAGAACTCATGAAGAGTTTCTGGACCTTCGTAATCAACCAAAGTAGCGTCGTCCGCTTTCGTCGCTTTAAGCACATTATTCGCCAGAACGCTCACAGCAGAGCCATCTTCGAAGTCGTTGCCGGTACTCCGAATAAGGGTTTTAAAGTTGTCTAACGAAGAGAATCCGCCCCCTTCTGAAAAGTGACCATAAGCCGCCAGATGCTTACGAGTTTCGGATAAAGACTCACGATTGGCTTTGGTCTTTTGAGACGAAACAATCGCGAATGTACTTTCCGAGGTGCCAAAAAATTGAGATAAAAATCTTCGGCTTTTTGTATTCTCGGTGATCGATGCAGAAGAAGCAATGAATCGAATTTGCGGCGAATCGGGAGTTTGTCCCAAACGATCGAGTAAAAGTCTTATCAGTAATGCAATTTCCGAACCACCGGTGCCGCGATAGGAATGCAACTCGTCGACGATTAAATGAAATATGTTTTTTGAATCCTGATTCAACCAATTCCGTGTTGCATCAAAAATAGAATTTTCGATGCTACGCATTAACATAATATTCAGCATCGAGTAGTTTGTAATTAGAATATCTGGCGGTGTTTCCTGCATTGACCAGCGATCCCAAAGTTCGCCGCTTGAATTATCCAGGCTTGGAAATTGAAATCGGAGACGAAAATCGGACTCAACACTTTTCGACTGGCGTTCTAAGCGACGCCTTTCTTTTTCCAGTTCTTTCATTTTTGATGACGATTTACGACCTGGAATTGGGGTTCGTCCAGTGTAGCGACCGAAATAAATTCGATCTTTTCTATTTGTGCTGAACCATGATCGAGCCCCTTGTAAACCGCTTCCATCAACACGATCGGGGCTATCGAGCGCTGTTCGAAGTCGAACCATTTGATCTTCTGCTAAAGCATTGAGTGGATATAGAATTAGTGATCGCAATGCTCTGGGTCTATTTGGAGATAGCCAACGTTTCGATTCTTCGACAAGCGAGTAAAATAAAGGAAGCAAAAAACACTCAGTTTTTCCAGAACCTGTTCCTGTGGTAACTACTAAATGCTTCTTCTCTTTCGCAACAACCTCCAGCGAAAGCTGTTGATGCTCGTAAAGTTTACGCTCGGCGGGAAAAAGACCGCGAGCCGAAAGATCGGCAAGGTCTTTTCCTAAACCTAGAACATTGCATACAGTAGCTAGGCTTTCAGACTCCTTGTAACGCGGTAAAAACTCGATCCGTGGTGTTTGCCACAAACGCCCTGCAGAACCGAAAAGCTCCGATCTTTCTCGATGGAGTAGTTCATTTCGCAACGGAATTGCACTATCGATGTATTTCAAGTAAAGCTTGGAGAGTTGATCTGATAAACCGAGAGGATCATTCAGAATTGTATCAGGCATTGTGGAGGCTCCTTATTTTCAAATCCTGTTCCATAACGCGTGCTACTTGGTGTGCTTCTTCTTCTCCGACTGACACATAATTCCACCAAAGCCTGCCTGCGAACTCAAAGATGGATGGTAATCGCGCAGAATACATAGTTAGGCCCCTGGACACAAGCAACGGAAGTTCTGGTGTTTCATAAGGAATAAGTAATCGTTTTAGAGGTGGGTCGTATAGCCAGTCACTTTTGGGGGCAAGATCCCATTTTATGAAGGCGCGTTCATCTTTTGATTTTAGTGCGAAACGCCCCCCATTCGCATCCACATAAACATGCAACATAGATCCGCTTCGTCTACGATACAATCCACAATTAACAAATGGATCGCGAGCGTTTCGCCAGGAAAAACGGAGACCTGATAGGGATAGAACTTCCCAAATACCCTCAGCACTAACCTCACTACGCGAGAGTTGGTTCATTGCAGATGAAATACTCGGCAGGCAAGACAAGAGGCACGGGCAATTATCGTTAGTAATCCAAATATCATGCTCTTCACAAAGAGTTCGGATGTTATGGCCGGGCTTTCGAAAAGAATAACAGGTCGGGCCTCTTTTAGGTCGATGGAGTTGCAGATGAAGACCGGTAGAGCGAAACTTACGGATTAGGTCCGGATCCCAATATCCGTAAAGCACTGCCCGATTGAGATTGTTACTGAAAACGATTCCCGGGGATACTGCTGAAACTCGATGATTAGTAGGATCATACTCGGCATGGCCAAGCGAAATTAGGCGACCGGCCCAATACCGCGCGTGAATGATTGGAGCGCTTTCAGCATTTACACCTTCCAAGACGGATAATCGTCTAGATGCCATTTTTACGGTGGCGAACGAGTAGCTCTCCTCCAGAGAAAGCCATGCCAATAAACTGTCCCAGCGATTAATGTGCGGTGTGTTCACTGTTATTTCTTATCCGAATTCCAACATCGAAATAGACGCTTTGTTATGATGTTGTCGCAACGTCCTGTATCATCCGCGTCAATTCGGATAAGGGCATCTTTCAATCTACAACCTAGTTGTGTTCGTGATCTCGTGTAGGGTTTGCCTTGCGGTATTTCGAGAGTGTTTGAAAAACTTTGAAACTCTTGATCTAGGTTGC
>JBEGUT010000297.1:0-5694 GCA_041178745.1 Planctomycetota bacterium
AATTGGCAACTTTAGTCCCAAGCGGAGGTAGAGAATGCGCTTCCATACGAATCAATGGTGGATGGTTTAAAACCGTGATTGGCAACGCACCTGGACGAAAGAAAATTAATTGATCCAGGTCTACGGGTACTGGGATGTACACTTCACGATCAGGCCCTTTTACGCCGGTCGTCAAAAACTTAGTCTGTAGATTGAACAATTGATAATCCGGTGGACAAAGCCCTTTGTTGACCTGCAGCGAATGCAAGTCTGCTAGGTCTCCATTACCATCGGTGTATCCTGACTCCCAGACGGTCTTTCCATCCGGCGCGACGAGTACGACATGTAGCCACAGTTGAGGCTGCGCTCCCAAAGACCCACTCGGTGCATTGTGCCCCTCGCTGATATTGGTCACCGAATACTTAAATTCGATATCACGAAATGCGTTGCGTGCCGACTTAAAAAAGGGGCCATCGACCTTAAAGCCGTTGGCCATAACCTCTATGCTTTTGTTTCGTTTTACTTGAATAAGTTCTAAGTTCTCATCGACGATTTTTCGCGCGTCCCTGCGTTCATCGCTGCTTTGCCAGTGTGTCGGTAAGGTCTTCTCGAAATCAGTTCCAGCAATTTTCTTCTCAAATTCTGGCGTTCCCCAGCCACCTCGCCAGTCGAATTCAAGCCACTGCTGTACATTCCATCGCAGCGATTTTTCGTGATGAGGGAATACTCCCGGATGCGCGATAGAGTAACCTGGCCCGTAAAACATATGATTCGAATGCTTTCGATTCGGATCCACTACCTTACCGCTCATTTCTGCGCAAGGAGCCGTTGCATATCCGGAATCCTTGCCAGGAACCAATCCCATATGGCAATCCTGGCACGTCACGCCTTTCTTGAAAGCGGGTGCTGATCGATACTGCGCCCACACAACTTCCAACGCGATACCAGGATGAACAACTACCTGATGGCAACTTACACAAAACTCACTGTAAGAAATCTGCTCAAACTGAATAGCTTGGTTGTGTAATTCCTGACCAGGTAACTTGTCGTTACGATTCAGTTTCACCTTATAATGATCAGGCTTCGCTTTAACCTGCTCGACTCCTTCGCCTGTTCCGCCACCATAAACGGGTGCGAAAATGTCACCTGGTTCGATGCGCCTCTCGCCATTAACTCGGTCGAAAGGATACTTCACGCGATGGCATGCTACGCATGTAATCCCTTCGCGAAAGACCGCAGGGCCATCCACAATTGACATATCTCGAGGATAATTCATCTGAGTTGCGACCGGCGCGTGACAACGCATACAAAAATAACCGATCGTGCCTTGCGTCACTTCGCTGACCGCTTGCTCGAATTTTTGAAACATGGGAGAGACAGCCGCATATGCGTGACCGGATACCCGCCATTCGTCGTAAATTTTCTTGTGACATTGGGCGCATTTTGCGGCCGATGGATAGAGGTCGTGGGCAAATACCTCGGCATGCGGATCAACCGTTTGGCCATCTGCACCGATCGCTGGCTTGGGAGCGTCATCTTTGGTATGGGGCGCCTTGGTCGCTGGCCCAATAGACTCCAATCCACCTGAAGCAAAAGGGTCGCCCGGTAAGCTTGGTTGCTGAACGGAAGATGCAGGTTTATTCGCATCAAATGAAGATGAGACACGAATTGGCTGACTAGCCAACCTGCCGGGAGCGCTGTTCGTCCCACCGCCCCCCCTGTGACCTTCAACAAACAAAGAAGGGTTGCTTCCAAAGGAAGATTTCTGCTTTATTTTACTACGGGGAAGAATCAATAACGAGCTTGACTCCCCATCACCAACTTGCCAATGGGAATTGGGCTCTCTCGTTTGACTGAGTTCTATCTGTTGAGCAATACCGTAATTCGCAAGTACTGCAAAGGATATAAGCCACGAGGTCAAGACTAACGACGCTCGTTTTGCGGAATGCTCAATAGCCGTCAGGCCAGACAAACTTATCTGGTTTGGCTTTCGATCAAACTGGCAGTGCATAAAGCGAATTCACCGACTTTAGCAAATCGACTTCAAAGATGATTTTCCCGCTATCATCGTTTCGACATTCACTACCGAGATATCGATCATCTTTGTTTCATTCGCTACGCAAGGATTAATCGCTACGGTTCTAAAAGGAATCTGCGGTACAGCTTACCAGTGCTCGCAGGGTCTTGGATGATTAGAGATTCTTTGAAGGCTACAATCGCTATTACCCTTACGGTTTAACACCAGCTTTGGCTAACTTCGATTGTCGGAGCACGACAAGAGTAAACTATCTCAAGCGTGACGTAGATTTTACGATGATGGGCAAAGAGGAGTCTCGGGTATTTTGACGAACCCTTTGAAGTTCGTGATTTCCCGCGAAACTTTAAGACGAAGAGATGCCACTCAACCAATACTCTTCAATCCACTTCCCGATGTTGCATCCGCACACACCGATGACCGCTACCACAGAACGCCGCCAACAAACACGCCAGTCAACAACAAACCCGGTCATCGGACGATTGACTCGGGACGGGGCGGATATTTCAGTAGTGCTTATCGAGAAATCACAGTCGGGCTTCACCGTATCGATTCCTCCCGCTCAAGCGATTTTATTTCCAGGTGGCGAAACTGCCATATTGCACATTGGGAATAACAGTGTCGCTTGCACGGTCTCAGGATATTTTCGGGAAGGAACTCTAAAAAGTCATCTCGGCTTAAAGGTCACTCCACCTGCGACTCCTGATGACGATTGTTCTGCAATTCCAGAAGGCGCTCAACGTGCCTCCTTGGCAACCACACACGATAATCCCCCTTGTCGCTGGTATGGCCCGATGGCAATTGCCGTTTTGTTTCTACCTGGCCTAGGAGACCTAATCGGTACCGCTCCTATAGCTCGACAAGCGATCCAAATCGTGTATCAATGGTCGATTCAAGCGATCAACCTTCTTTAAATTGCCTGTCGTTTTTGTTCCCGGCTCGACATGTACTAAAATCAACGCCGCTTTCCTGGGAAAGACTCACTATCCAGGCCTCCTAAAAGGCGTTACCTTAGCCGTTACGCAGTTTGCCTCTAGATATTCCTGGCGTCCGATCGCGGCCCACTGAAGCCAGTATTAGAGAAACACTCGCCCTTGCTCGTATCGGATTTTTTGTCGTTCAACTTTTGCAGAGAGTTCAATCCATCATGGTCGACTTGAAGGCCTTTATCCGCGATATTCCCGATTTTCCAAAACCTGGAATTCTATTCCGCGATATCACCCCATTATTGGCAAGTCCCATTGCGTTCCAAGCGGCCATCGATTGCTTTGTCGAGCAATATGCGAATCAGAAAATCGATGTTGTTGTAGCTGCAGAAGCCCGCGGCTTTATTTTTGCAGCTCCTTTGGCGCTTCGTCTAAAAGCGGCCTTCGTCCCAGTGCGCAAGCCCGGCAAGCTTCCCTACTCGGTACACTCCTTTAGCTACGAGCTGGAGTATGGAAAAGACACATTGCAAATGCACACCGATGCTGTCGTGGCTGGGCAACGTGTCTTGGTCATTGATGATTTGTTGGCCACAGGTGGAACCGTGGAAGCTTGCTTAAGACTTGTCGAAAAGTCGGGAGCGAATGTGGTTGGTTGTGGTTTTGCAATTCATCTGAAAGATTTAGGTGGGGCAGAACGGCTGAAGCCTGTTCCTGTCTTTAGCTTGATGGAGTATTGAGGTTGCCTTTCTCGCCCTGGGTACGAACGATAAATGTAGTCAATCAGGGCTGGGGACTACAGGTAGCTTGAGGAGTCTGCAATTTGAGCCAGGACGAGGAAGATACGCAGGAAGAATTCAACCAGCCGCCCAACCAATCAGAGAGGCTGCCGACAGGCTCATCCTACGCTGATCCATCGTTCGGCTTCCGCCGCGCCAGTGAAAAAGTGAAGGAGTTTCCGCAAACACCTGGCATCTATTTGATGAAAGATTCCGCCGGCGTTGTGATCTACGTCGGTAAAGCGAAGAATCTCCGCAGCCGCGCGTCGAGCTACTTCCACAAGGCAGCCAGTGAAGAAATCCGCACAGCTACTTGGGTCCATGAAATCTGCGATATCGATTTCGTGGAATGCGAAAGCGAAGTTGATGCGCTCTTGATGGAAAACCGGTTGATCAAGGACATCCAACCCAAGCACAATAAAGACCTCAAAGACGACAAGTCATTCCCCTATTTGATGATCACGACGCACGAAGACTTTCCTCGTGTTGAAGTGACTCGCGAACCACGCGACCGCGGAGTAAAACTCTACGGGCCCTTCACCAGCGCTGGTGCGTTAAGAGGTGCGATCCAAGTTCTGCAACGCATCTTTCAATTTCGAACCTGCTCGCTCGATATCGAAGAAAACGACGAGCGTTGGAAATGGTTTCGACCTTGCCTTCTCGCTTCGATACAGCAGTGCACCGCCCCTTGTAATCTTCGAATCAGCAAAGAAGACTACCGACAGAGTATCAAACGACTGCAGAAGTTCCTTGAAGGTGGAAAGCAGCAATTACTGATCGAAATGCGCGATGAGATGATGGAAGCTTCCAAGACCTTGCAATTCGAGAAGGCGGGCAGGCTTCGCGATGAAATACGAATGCTTGAGCGACTGAACGAACGCGGTGAAATCGATACACACGCGCAGCCTGAAGTGTTTTATATCGATCCGAAGAAAGGTCTCGCGGGATTAAAGAAGGTCTTACAACTCAAAGACACTCCGAGAGTGATCGAAGGTGTAGATATCGCTCACCTGGGAGGAAATGAAACTGTAGCTAGCCTAGTTCAATTCCTTGATGGCCTACCTTTCAAGCCAGGCTATCGTCGCTACAAGGTACGATCGGTCGATGGAATCGATGACTTTCGAAGTATCCATGAAGTCATATCGAGACGGTTTCGAAGGTTGAGCGACCAACAGGAAACCTTTCCGGATATCCTCTTAATCGATGGTGGCAAAGGGCAACTCAATGCTGCGCTAGCAGCTTTTCGGGATCAGCAAATCACACCTCCCACGCTGATCTCGTTGGCTAAAAAAGAAGAAGAGGTTTATCGACCTGGAGAAAGCGAACCATTGCAACTCAGCCGCCATTCGTTCGCTTTGCGATTGCTACAATATGTGCGCGACGAGGCACACCGTTTCGCCCAGCATTACCATCATATGCTGCGAAAGAAATCTTCCTTTGATGAATCCTAGGTGTCTCTATTGCACAATATCGGGACAATCCTGACTATCAGCCCCTTTTTTATTTAACACTCTTTACTGCAGCAAGTTGTTAAAACGCTGAGATCTCGGCTAAAATGGGAAGGTAAGTTAATTTGTCATTCGCATGGTGTCCCACCTTCCATCTGCCACTCACACTATGAAATCAGTAGCCACCATCCCCTTGCTTCTGAGCTTATCGGTCACACTGCTAACCGATGTGGCATTCGGGCAAGAGTTAGTAAAAGACGACTTTTTCGAAAGTCGAATTCGTCCTCTACTGGTCGAACATTGCATGGAGTGCCACGGTGCCGAAACTCAATGGGGCGACTTGAGAGTCGACTCGTTGGAGCGGTTGCTGCAAGGAGGTGAACATGGCCCAGCACTAGTTCCCGGCAAGCCTTCAGAAAGTTTGCTGCTGGAAAGAGTTCAGGGAAAAGGCGATCTTCGCATGCCCCCTGAGGAAAAGAAACCTCTTACCACGGTACAAATAGATTCGCTTCGACAGTGGATTGCGACTG
>JBEGUT010000298.1:0-5686 GCA_041178745.1 Planctomycetota bacterium
CTGCTAAACCAGGTGCAACCTTAGGATTCTCCACCAATGGGGCAAATAGGTCGAGTAGTTCCGAGCGATTGGTCAAACCGATTCTCTGCAGCAATTTATTTGCTTCATTGTTTTCTAAATTCTCCTTGATCCAATTTGCAACGACTTCCCTACCACCTCGTTCCAGCAACAAGCCGATCGCCTCAACAGCCGTCGAGTCGGTCGCTTGATCTGAAGCAGCAAAGCTCCACAGAATCTCGTTTGCATTCGCTGGTTCACAATGGCGAACCACTTTGATTACAGTCGCACCATCTTTCGTTTGCTTCAGGAACCGACCAACCAGTAGAGAGGTCTTTTCATCCTTAGGCACGGACTCCTTAGGAAGTCTTAACAACGCCTCTACCATGATCTTATCGCGGCGTGCCTGCAGTGGATTAACCGGTTCGTCCCCTACAGAAACCAAAGTTACTGTAGCGGCTACACAAATCATTTGCAGGACAAGCCTAAAACAAGCCTTCGATCCACACATGCGATTTCTCAGAGCAGTAAAGATACACTCGAATTTAAAAAAGGCATTGAAGCTCTACGAACTTCAATGCCTATTACCTAATCACAAAAAACGCTCAATCACTATGGTTTGCCCACATCTCCCAGCAATTCTTTTAAGGCTGCCTCGCGACGGGAAGTCTCCTGATAATCGAGCGCTCGGAAGTATCTGGCTGAATCCTCATCAGATAGATTCTCTTCGGAAAGCAACTCCACGAGAAGCTTGGCCGTATCATTGGAACGACTTCTCCAAACGATTTGCTTGCCGATAGGAGACTTCCAAGAATCTCCAACGAGTGTCTTCCAAGATGCCAAGCATTCGTCCCAACGTTTTTCAGCTGCGATACCCAATGCTTCAAGATACCAACGATCCTTTCCATCATGCTTTTGTGCCAGCTTCGCCCAAAGTGCAGGCATCGCTTCCGACTTATCTCCGTGCAACGCAATAGCGAGTTCTCTTCGAACCGCAACACTGGTGTCATCCACTAGAGGAGAAACAAATTCATTCACACCAAGCCCCAATTGGCGAGCGAGCCGAACCGCCGTGATGCGAATATTCTCGTCCTTGTCGGCGATTCCGATTTCGACGTAACGTTTTCCGCGACCTTCAATCTTTCCGAGCAGCCACAGTGCACGAGCCCGTACTCGAGGATTAGCATCCTGCCATAGCGTCTTTAGGCCCGCCTCTGCTTTTTCACCCATGCTATGCAGTGACTGCCAAGCCATGTAGCGAATGGACTGACAAGGATTCTTGAGTGCTTCCAAACAATCTTCTAGTTTCGAATAATCGAATTTGGGAACAACATATTTGGTACCCGGAGGTGCAACACGGAAGAGTCGCCCGCGATCAAGATCCCCCATCGCATGCCCACCAACACCTGGATCATACCAGTCTGTGATGAACACAGAACCATCAGGCGCAACGGCTACGTCCGCTGGTCGGAACCACCGATCTCGCTCTCCGACAACAAGATTTTCAACCTTTGCCGAATAGCCAGCCCCTTCAGATGAAGTGACGTAAGCCCGAACGACGTTCGGGCCCGCATCACAGTGCAAAGGCTGATCCCAGAAAACTTCAGGCAACAGTCGACCCTCGTAAACCGTGATGCCTGTGGGCGAACCTGCGCCCGTAATCAACATTGTGGGAACAACCCCAGGATCATTAAGGTGCCAGTGACGCTGCGGAATCTCAGATTCCCAACCGGTCCTCTCCGCCTGCCATCCAGCGCCAGTCAATTCATCGCGGTAACCGTAATTGCCATACTCCATCACATAGTTAATGCGCGTCGCGCGATTTCCATCATCATCGTTGTCCGATTGCCAAATCGTTCCGAAGGAGTCGACGGCCGCTTCGTAGTTGTTGCGAAAATTGTGACCAAGAACTTCAAAGTTGGATCCATCAGCATCGCAGCGGAAGACCATGCCGCCGAAGTAGGGCTTGCCGTTATCAACTACCGTGTTCCCCATTTTGTCGACCACGGGCTTACCAGCAGCGTCATGCACCGCTTTACCCGTGTTACCGAAATTCCAATACAGCTTACCGTCAGGGCCAAAGACGATCGAATGAGCTGAGTGGTCATGCTGAGGCTGCCCCGTGTTAGAGAAAAGCAATTCCTTCTTGTCAGCTTTGTCGTCACCATTTTCATCGGTAAAGATCCAAACTTTGGGAGAAGCGGAGACGATCACACGATTACCGAGCACGCAAATCCCCATCGCCGAATCAACTTCATTGCCCTGATAAAAGACCGTCGATTTATCCGACTTGCCATCTTGGTCGGTGTCTTCCAAAACAAGAATACGATCTCCCTGCGGACGTTTGCCGTTGTGACCGCGATAATTGACAACTTCGCAGACCCAAACACGACCGCGATGGTCGATGTCGAGATTCGTAAGACTGAGCAATTCAGGTTCCGAAGAAACAAGCGTTGCTTCCAAGCCTGAGTGTACTTCCAACCCAGCTATTGCACGCTCCGGAGAACGAACTTCAGATTCTTGCTTTCGCTGTTCTGCCTGAATATCAGGGACGGCATCTGCATACACAGAAAAAGTGACAGACGATCCATTGCCCTGCTTTGTTCCACCTTCATCAAGACCGCAAAGCACTTTCAACTTGTCGAAACCTTCAGGGATTTCAAAAGCAATGACGCTGTTCGCATGCGTTCCAATGCCATCGCTGTAGGATTTGCCAGAAACAGCTAAAGGACCGCCGCCAGCGTTTTTACCAACCGCTACGTTTCCCCACTGCGTCGATGCATCTCGCCATTTCAATTCCGTCAACTTCTTTGTTCCACCGGTTCCAACCAGAGTTGGTTCAATCCAGTCGGCCCAATCGCATGAAAAACCATCACCTGCATCACCCACCACCAAAAAAAGTTGCTTGACTCCTTTGATGTCGACCTCAGCAGCAACAGAATGGTTTGCTGTTTGCGAGTTAACCACAGGACTAGCGTAAAGTTTGCGAGGCTTGGGAGCGTTCGCCGTTTGCTTTGCTTCGGCGCCTTGAGTTGATGTCAGTTGAAAACGCTTGCGAACGTCGTCCGCGTTGAAGTTGTTTGGAACTTTCTCGTCCTGACCTTCCTTGAGTTGATCCACACCTTGGATTTTAACCGTGACGCCATCCTCTGGAATATCAATCTTTGCTGTCCAAGCAATTGCATTGGAAACCAGTTTTAAAATCTCGGGGCGTCCCCAGTTCCAGTGAAAATGGCCACCGGTAAAACCGAAGCTTCGTCCACCGTTGGGGCGTTCAAAGGCCCAAGCCATGTGCTGAGGAATTCCCGCAGCGACTTCTTTACGAACATGCGGGTTTCCGGAGTGAGGACCATCGGGACGCTCCATCGTGGAAGCTGGAGCAACAGCGCTCAAAATCGGGGTTACATTTTTCATGCCTTCCGGGAAACGCATGTGGAAATACCACTCGTCGTTTGCCTTAAAGGGTGGTACGCCTCGAGTGATAGGATGCTTAGGTAACGAAACATATTCCGCAACCCAATGTGGATTGACCGACCAATCGGTTTCGAAGTATCCACCTAGCCAATTCAGAAAATTGTTCCCAGGCTCTCCCTTCGGAACTTCAACTCCATAGTGAATGCAGACCAAGCCCACACCCTTCTCCATCAACTCAGCCATTTTCTTTTGATGCGGAATCACCGGATGGCCACCGCCACCATCAGCGTACATGATCACCGTCGAGGCTCCGTCTAGAACCGACTCATCCGCGGGCCAACCACCTCGATACACTTCGCATTTGACACCTTTGAGATTGTCCTGCAGTGCGGCCGCCAAGATACGACAACCTGCATAATGCTCGTGAGAACCATAATCATGGCTGGGGTTACCAGCCAAAAAAACGATTCGCTTTTCCGCTTTGTCCGAGTCCGCAATTGCAGGTTCAGCGGCCTTCAGACCCACGCTAAGCCCAACGATCGATATCAAGCATCCAAGAGCCAAAAGAAATTTCATCGAACCAATTCCATGAGGAGGGAAACAAGCTAGAAAATTCGGCAGGCGGTAGTTAGACAGCAGATCGCTTAAACACCCGTGAGTTGAACGGTGATACCAAGCCCCCTGTCTCGACCCGGTACGTATTGTCGCCCCAAACACATGCGGATCGCAAGAGGCAAAAACACTAACTTACTGCTCAAATGCCATACCCAGGACTAATTTTATGAAGCAATTTTTGGCAAAAAACGCCGCACCCTCAAACTTACCGAGGACCGGCCCGCCAAAAAGCCTAGGCCAATTCGCACTATAAAGACTCTTCCTCGACAATCTCGCTTCCATTGGCGAATCGAATCGGAAAATGGTCCCTGACAACAGACAGAAACTGCTCGCGATCTTCGACGTTCTGGACGTGTGTACGAAACAATCTTGCACCATACTTTCCTTGGGCATAACACGCCGCAAACTTCCGCATTAAGAGCGTACCTTTACGTTCGCCAAACCGTTCCACAACAAGCTCGTAGTGTCGCAACATACAGTCGCGTTGCTCCTCCAGAGTCGGATCCGGAGGTATCGGATCACCGCGCAGCGCTGCTGCCGCCTGCGCGAAAAGCCAGGGGCGCCCCAGCGACGCGCGTGCAATCATCACCCCGTCAACGTTATAGGTTCGATACGCGTGCAAAACTTTCTCAGGAGAATCAAGGTCTCCATTACCAATCAAAGGAATATTCCGCAAATGTGATTTGATTTCGCTGATTCGATCCCAATCCGCGCTACCCTTGAAAAACTGAGAAGCGGTTCGGCCATGAACCGTCAATGCCGATGCACCAGATTCCTCCACCACCCTGGCAATGCTGTTTGCATTGATACAGTCAGGAGCACAGCCCAATCTGATCTTAGCAGTCACCGGTGTAGGACTACAAACCTCAACAAGTCGACTTATGATCTTTGCCATGCGATCAGGATGACGCAACAAATAAGATCCACTGTGAGCTTTCTCCGTCACCTGTTTCACAGGACATCCGAAATTGATGTCCACGACGCTTACTCGATACTCCTCAACCAAACGTTGACCTACTTTAGCCATCGTATCGGGATCATTATCCCAAATCTGAACCGCTAAGGGACGAAACTCATCACGAACCCCCCACAACCTTTCGGGATGTTCACACTCATGCTCATCAAGCCATACGAATCCACGAGCATTGACCATTTCCGTAGCCTGCAGTCCCGCTCCGCCGTAGTCGTGCACAATCTGGCGAAACGCATAATTGGTGTAACCCGCCATCGGAGCTTGCAATATCGGTGGATCCACTTTGACATTACCGATCCACAGTGGCTTTACTTCTCTTGATGGAATGACACCATCCCCACTTCCATTCAGTGATTGCTCATCACGGCCTAGCACTTCCGAATCAGTTGTATTTGGATCAACCGTTGACGACATGAAAGCTACAAACCCATTTTCCATAGACTCTGAATCTTTTCCGAGAGAGCGAAGACTGCTCCCAGAAAGCCGCATACACAACTCGATTTTACACGCAAAAGTCGTTTTGGTGGAGCTTGGTCCCAAACTGCTTTGAAATCTTGTAACTCAAGCGGCTGAAAACAACCAGGGTCGAATTTCGACTGTCGGTCTGATGCTGCCTCAAAAGTGCTAAACGAACTGCTTTTATCAGATGCCATAGCGATTGGACCGAGCGATCCAATGACACTAAAA
>JBEGUT010000299.1:0-5681 GCA_041178745.1 Planctomycetota bacterium
TGTTTCCAAACTGCCAGTCAGACCCGAGCGCCATATCGAGTCGACCATCTCCATCGATATCCTTGATGGCGATGCAAACGTTATCGAATGGAGCATTGGGTGTGGAGTAAATCTCATGAAGTTTCCAGGTTGGATTTTCTAGCCACAGGATTCGCTTGGAGTCGACAATGACAATGTCTAATTTGCCATCACCCGATAGATCTGCTGTCCGTACTGCGTATCCAACTTGCAGGGTAACCGGTAGTACTTCAGCTTCCCACTTGCCTAAGGCTGCAATCGGATGAAGGAGTCCAAGCAGTGCTGTCAGCGTGAGCGCATGAAAAACCTTGGTCATTAGAAATACCTTGCATTCAATGCAGTAAAGGAAGAGTGTCTAGGAAACCGTACCCAGCGGTTTATTCTTCATCGCCCCGCAACTTGGCAAGCACGGTGTAATCTTCCAGCGTACTGGTGTCTCCAACGTGTTCTTTCCCCGCTGCGATATCTCGCAGCAATCGACGCATGATCTTGCCGCTGCGAGTTTTCGGAAGGCTATTGGCAAAGTGAATATCATCGGGTTGTGCTAGCGCGCCGATTTCGCGTCGCACATGCTTTTTTAGTTGATCGCGCAACTCGTCGCTCGGTTCTGTATTCTTCAAAGTGACAAAGGCTGCAATCCCCTGCCCTTTGATTTCATCGGGTTTGCCAACCACGGCTGCCTCAGCGACCGCAGGGTGACTGACCAGGGCGCTTTCCACTTCGATGGTGCTCAAGCGGTGACCGGCTACATTGATCACGTCGTCGATACGACCCATGATCCAGTAGTAACCGTCGTCATCTTTGCGGGCGTTATCTCCAGTGAGGTACATGCCGGGAACTTTGGTCCAATATTGTTCCTTGTAACGTTGATCGTCTCCCCAAATACCTCGCAACATACCAGGCCAGGGCTGCGCGATGCACAACATGCCCCCTTTGCCTTGCGGTACTTCTTGACCACTTGAATCGACAATTTTGGGTAACACACCTGGTAATGGGCGTGTGCAGCTTCCCGGTTTCAGCGATACTACGCCAGGCAATGGCGACATCATGATTCCACCGGTTTCTGTTTGCCACCAAGTATCAACGATCGGGCATTTGCCAGCACCGATTTTTCGGTAGTACCACATCCACGCTTCAGGGTTGATACCCTCACCGACCGATCCCAGCAAACGCAACGAGCTTAGGTCGTGCTTATCAACGTGATGATCGCCCCACTTGATGAATGCGCGAATCGCAGTCGGCGCGGTATATAAAATCGTGACGCTGTACTTTTCGATAATTTCCCAAAAGCGATCTTCGGCTGGATGGTTTGGCGCGCCTTCGTAGATAACGGTTTTGGCACCAGCAGACAGAGGTCCGTAAACGATGTAGCTGTGACCAGTAATCCAACCGCAGTCGGCAGTGCACCAATACACATCATCTTCGCGATGATCGAAAACCCACTGGAAGGTTTTCTTTGCGTACAGGTTGTAGCCAGCAGTTGTATGGCGAATGCCTTTTGGTTTCCCAGTGGAACCGCTCGTGTAAAGAATGAACAGTGGCGTTTCGCTATCGAGCTGGGCCGCAGGGCAATCGTCTGAAACATCGCGAATCAAATCATCCCAGGTGATATCGCGGCCTGCAGTCATCGGAACCGTGTTGCCGATGCGGCGATGAACAACACAGTGTTGAACGGTTGGACTTTTGGCAAGTGCTTCATCGACGTTCGCTTTCAGCGGAAGGACTTTGCCGCGACGATAGCCGCCATCGGCGGTCACAACCACCTTCGCCTTCGCGTCATTGTTGCGGTCCGCAATTGCTTCGCCAGAGAAGCCACCAAAGATAACAGAATGAACTGCGCCGATTCGCGCACAAGCGAGCATCGCTACAACAAGCTCGGGTGTCATCGGCATATAGATGCTGACGACATCCCCTTGCTGAACACCAAGTTTTTTTAGGCCATTCGCAAATCGCGAGACTTCTCTAAGAAGTTCGGCATAGGTGATCTGTCGACTGTCACCTGGTTCACCTTCCCACAGCAAGGCAATCCGATCACCGCGGCCGGCGACGACGTGCGCGTCCAAGCAATTGTAACAGGCGTTGGTTTTACCCCCAACGAACCACTCCGCAAACGGCTCTTTCCATTCCATCGTCTTGTGGAATGGAGTGAACCAATGAAGGTTTTGACGGGCTTCTTCTGCCCAGAAGCCTTCCGGATCTTCAATGGAGCGTCGATAGAGTGCGTCGTATTGGGCCTCGCTGTTGATAACCGCCTGGCGAACAAAGTCTTCGCTCGGGGGAAATAAACGAGTTTCGTTCATCACGGTATCCACATCACCGGTAGAATGATCCGACATAGAAAGTCGCTTCCGTTTTATAAATCCAGCAGAATCGGGGGAGAGTAAAAAAGCGGGAGGGCCAGGGTTATCGCTCTAGCGACCCTCGCCGCATTCCGAACACCCCGGATTCTAATTTTCTGAAGTTCAGCCTGTCAATTTAGGCAAGACCCTAGAAGTGGTCGAAAAGGTGGCTTTCAGACAACTTCATACCCCAATTCGGTTAACTTTGCCGTCAACGCTAGTTTTGCGGGGGGATCACCATGGACCAACCTTATTTTCTTTGGCCTTTCTTTCATTCCTTCGACAAACCGCAAGAGGTCTGTTTGATCGGCATGCGCAGAGTAGCCCGAGAGTGTATGAATTTTCGCATGGATCATATAAGAGCGGCCATCCAGTTTTACCCAGGAAGAGCCATCCTGAATGTAAAAGCCAGGTGTGCCGCGCGCCTGATAACCGACAAATACAATATCGGTAGACTCTTCGCCGAGGAACTCTTTCAAATAATTTACCACTCGTCCACCACTGCACATTCCACTTCCAGCAATCACAATCGCCGGCCGACCCGTCTCTTTCAGATGTTCGATGATGTCCTGATGCTCTCTCGGAGACGCGACCTCCATCAGAGTTGGAAACTTGAGTGGCTGCTTGTCAGTTTCAAGCATGTTACGAGCTTCTTCACTCCAGTAGGGTTTTAGCGAATTGAAGATTTCGGTCAATCGATTTCCAAGTGGAGAGTCGACGATGATGTCTACGTCCTCCAAACTTTTACACACCCCTACTTCAACAAAACCTTCCAAGATCAAATTCAATTCGTAGAGTAACTCCTGAGTACGTCCTAAGCTGAACGCCGGGATAATCGTAACACCAGAATTCTCAAGTGAATTGCACAAGATCTTTGACAACTGCGCGATACGTTGCTCTCGGCCGACATGGCACTTATCGCCATAGGTACTCTCAAGTACTAAGAAATCCGCTTTCTCAGGGCTCGATGGTTGTTGGAGTAGCGGCTGATTAGAGGCGCCGATATCACCGCTGAAAACAAACCTATCGTTACCATAATCAAATTCCAAAAACGCTGACCCTAGGACGTGGCCCGCTGGCTGCAGCCGAACTTTCAAGCCATTTCCCATTTCGCACCACTCGTGATATGGCAGTGGCTTAAGCATCTGTTTGATCGTTCGCAACAATTGATCGATGACTTTTTGCTTGCGAGTGATACCGAGTCGTATGGCATCCTCCAGCATCAGTGGCAAAAGGGCGGCTGTCGGCTTTGAGCAGTAGATTGGCCCTTTGAATCCAGCGTCCAATAGGTATGGTAATCGTCCAACATGATCGATGTGAACGTGAGTCAAGTAGAGACTTTCGATCCCTTCGAGAGAAAAATCGATAACTGAATTCTTCCTCCCTTGGTTATCTTCTCCTTGAAAGAGACCGCAATCGATTAAGACTGAGCGATTGGGTTCGAGTACCAATCGGTGGCATGATCCTGTAACGCCGTCGAAAGCTCCATGATGGATGACTTCCATTGTTTCCCCCGCTCATAAGGAAGTTATGGTGTACGTCAATGAACTAGACGCTCCATCGTACATGGTAATTGAAAATGGTTGCACTGGGGGGGAGTTCGTCGTTCCAAAATAGTTTTGGGAATGGAAAGCGATTCTTGCTGGCTATGTCCAGGCATCGAACTCTTCGATGGTCGCTTCCGGGCAACGATTTATTACGAGAGGCTCTGCTTTTTCTAATCGTAAGCACAAACGGGGTCTCACTAGGGAACCCAAAGTCATGAAAAAAGGGGTGACCTATCGGCCACCCCTTTCCACTTTCTTGCCAAACTCCAATTCGCTAGGAGTTAGTCGATATTAGGAACAACGTTTCCATCCGAAGCTGCAGCGGTCCACTTTAGCACGATGGGGTCGATGGTATCTGACAAGAACTTGACGCTACCATCACCATACAAAGCGTTAGCACCACCGGTGTGGAAACTGAACGGTTCATCATTCGGCCCGCAGTTGTTAACCGACCAGAGGCACTCTGGCGGTCCACCTTTCGGATTGGCGTACTTGTTGATACCAGCCTTGCGACTACCCGTTGAATTACTTGGACCGCTAAGACCATTGGTTACGCAGTCTGCATCGGCCCATGCATACATACGGCGACCAGGCGTCGCACCACCCATCGCTGGGATAGGATCGATAGGACTGGATACAGCACCACGACGAGCAGACAAACTGCCATACTGACCAACAGACGGATTGGCTCGGCCAGCATCTTCGATGCAAAGAATCGTATTGCTTGTACCATCTACCGTACGAGCTAATGAACCGCTATCCGCCGAAAGCATGCCTTGGCGAACTTGAGTCAACCAAACAGGGCCACCTGTTGGAACAGTTCGCTCGCCGTACAACGGATTAGCTGGATCTTCGCAGATATCCGTCAAGTCGATGAACATGTAGTCGAAGCATCCATAACCTTGAGGATCACGATCGATGCCGGCGATTGGAGTCGATGGACAAACGAAGGTTGGCACAGTGGTCTTAGCGGCTACGTTACCACTCGGCCATGCTGGATCGTCGTAAGCTAGACCTTTAGCCTTCGAGTGAAGAAGACAACCACTTGGGGTGAGGAAAAAAGCACCCGATGGGCTTGCGCCGTACGCAACAACAGGGTTTGCCTGCATGTTGAACATGTTGTAAAGGTTCTGCTGCTCGATATATGGAAGCAGATAAGTAGCGGTCGAGTGAATCATGTACGGTGTTGTTGTACTACCAGTCGAACCACATTGTCCGCTAGTTGGTAATTTCTTGTAGGTCGAATCAAAATTGTGTACAGCCAAGCCCATCTGCTTTAGGTTGTTACTGCACTGCATACGTCGAGCAGCTTCGCGGGCTGCCTGAACTGCTGGTAGTAGCAAGCCCACCAGTACGCCGATGATGGCGATCACCACCAACAATTCCACCAGCGTAAAACCATTCCGTTGTCGTCTAACCACATCCACCTCGCTTCAAAAAATCGCGTGCCGAATATTGTTGCCCAATTACAACGCGTCTAATTAAGACGATTCACTCTCGAAAGCTCAATGGTTTGCGAGAAGCTTCACCGTTTCTTCAACTGGTATTAACAGTTCGTGAACAGAAAAGGAGTCAATGTGAATTTCGTGTGAAAAGCAGGTGGTTGGGTGTTAAGGAATTGTGTGTAAATGATTAAGGTGAAGCTCGTTTGGGCAATTGGCTGAGCTAGTTTGGCAATCCCCAATTCGAAGATGAGTATTACCAAGGTAGTTTAGTAATGAGCCATGCAAGCTTGCGTTGTCGAAGAAACTGCTCGCAACTCGATGACAGCAAAAAG
>JBEGUT010000300.1:0-5671 GCA_041178745.1 Planctomycetota bacterium
TCGGAATGGCTGTGGTTCTTTGGAATTCGACCGATCGATCAAAGTCCGACGGAACTGGCACGGGCGAATATGCTGCAGGCATGGGATTGGAAACTCGCTGCTAGCGATGATGTCGAACGTCTCTTTACTCAGAAGGCCAAGGGAATCGACATAAAGTCACCGACTAAGAGCGAAACGGGTTTGCCGTCCGCGTTGAAGGATCTGCGGGGATGGCTGCTCTGGTCAATCACCGAAGATGCTCAGTGGGATCGAGTACGTCTTACAATGCGAGTCGGGGTGCGAGTCAGCGAAAAGCAAATCGCTAACGCTGATAGTCTCGAGGGTAATAAAAGGATCTTGCTGCAGATCAATTACAAGACCTACGGTCTCGAAATGTCACTATTTGCGGTTCGCAAACGTCTCGGGGCTTAGTCCATCGCAAGTTCCTCTTGGCCGATAGGCCATAACGCTTAGGATCGACCGCAACTTGATCCTGGGAACTCGGAGTACAATATATTGTTGTGGCAAAAGCAAATCCTGGAATGCGCTTTGAATTGTCGCTTGGTTGCGTTCATTTGCTGGATTAAACTTAGGTCACCTAACCCATCTCGGAATTGTTGAAAGAGTGGTCGCTATGGAAAAGATTTTTTGCGACGCAGTCGACCCAGTTTTCCAGGGGGCGTTTCATTTTTTACGAAAGATCGATGCCGGACAAATTGTCGCCCTGGCAGATGTGCGAAGTAACTTGAAGCAGTTGATTGAGCACGCAGAGAGAGTTGCTGGTTCAAGACCGGAATGGGATCTGATCAAATACGCACTTTGCTGTTGGATCGACGAAATCTTTACTTATTCCAGTTGGTCCGATAAGGACCTGTGGAAAGAGAAATACCTGGAAAAAGAATTCTTTGGCGAGTCGATTGCCTACCATGAATTTTTTCAAAAAGCGAAGCAAGCCTCAGCGTCGGCGCAATCAAACGCTTTAGAGGTTTATTACCTCTGCGTTGTTTTGGGATTTCGTGGACCTTATCGCGGGTCGGATCAGCCACAGAAGATTGCCGAGCTTGAGCGACTTCAACTCCCTCGCGACCCGTCTGATTGGTTCCGAGAAATATCGCGTTCGCTGAAGGCTAGACATGCTCTTCCTGCCATTTCAGAGGCAGTAACTCCGCTTCGCGGTAATGAGATGCACGAGGGCCGGCAGCAGTTGCTCACCTCGTCGATTCTCGCAGCACTTCTGATGGCGATAGCGGCGGGAGGATGGTTTTTTGTATGGAAGAAATTCTATCCGCCTGCTACTGCTGATTCTCCGAAAGTAACGAGTGTGTGGGAGATGAATACCGAGAATGTTCGGCTGACCGTAAAAAGTTGAGAATTTGTTTTGTTAGAGCGTGGGCGGTTTGGACCGGCGATTTTGAGTCGATAAAGTTTTATGAGTAAGTCTGAGTTGGGTGAGCCATGAATGCTTTGATTTCTTTCATCGATTCGCTTGTGTCGCCGATTCGAAGCCTCTTTAATTGGTTGGCTTCATGGGTTCCAGGCATGCAGCGTTTAGCTGGCCTGCCCCTTCCTATGCTCGTCGCTGTTGCTACGTTTTTGGTACTGTCGATCTTGGTCGGCGTAGCCGTATTGCTGTTTATCTTTGGTGCTGAGGCAGAGAGAAAATTTGTTGATGAGTGGGGAACAATCTTATGTGTTCTTGGGGTAATCATCGTAGCCCTTTCGTACCTTATTACCTATTTGCTCATGCAAAAGGAGGAATCGCTCTATCCCGATATTGATCTGCAATGGGATGAGGGACTGCGACTGATAACACAGCAGGGTATTGATTTGCTAGACACTCCTCTGATCCTTGTCTTGGGAGCAGATGATGGGGAGGTAGCCTATCGGATAGCGAATGCTTCAGGCCTTCCGTTTATAGTTAACAACTCCTCGGAAAGTGGTGGTGGATTGGCCTTTGTGGCGAATCACAAAGCGATTTTTCTCTTTGCGAATGGGTGTAATTGTCTTGCTAAGCTATCGTTCAATCGCAACGCCAATATTTCGAAATCCATTGCGGATGATGAAGCTCGACCTGTAACTCGCTCGCCGGCGGCGCTAAAAACCTTGGATGAGAGTCCCGACAGTTTTGAGGATTCAGAAACGCCGTTGTCCCGTACCACTTCTCCAAGTTCCAGGACTCCGGCTGGTGGTAGGCGTAGGGGGACTGAGACTCTGGATGGCGACCCCGATGAAGAAGGTTTTGATGTCAGTGTCGCGAAGATTGAGGGAAGAGAAGCGAATTTGTCGCCCAATGAGGCGGCCGAGTGCCGAAGCCGATTGGAGTATCTTGCTAAAAAGATTTGCAAGAGTCGTTATCCTATTTGCCCAGCCAATGGTTTAGCGGTTCTTCTACCATTCGAGCTGATCGAGTTGAGTGCGGCGGAAACACAATTAGCGGTGCAGGAAGATGTCAAAACACTGCAGGAAAACTTAATGGTTCGAGTGCCAGCCATTGCGCTGGTGACCGAGATGGAGTCCCACGAAGGATTCGTGGAAATGATCGATCGAATCGGCTTAGAAAAAGTGCAGGGAAGTCGCTTCGGAAAGGGTTGTGAAGTCTTAGGTGATGCATCGCCGGAAAGGCTAAAGAGTGTCGCTACGCATGCGGTTGCATCGTTCGAAAAACGAATCTACGAAATCTTTGGTCGCCCCGAGTCCTTGCGAAAGAAAACTAATTGGAAGCTCTACTCCTTTATGGCAAGACTTCGAAAGCAGTTTGAAGCAAACCTTACGCAGGTGATTTCGGCTGGCTTCTCCAGAAGGTCCGATATCGGATCAGGCTACGCTTACGACCCCTTCTTTTTTGCGGGCTGTTATTTCGCAGCGGCGGGCGATGTGCCCGAGAAGCGGGCATTTGTTGGAGCTGCGCTGGACAAGTTACTGGAAGATGATGGAGGCTGCATCGAATGGAACTCCGATGCGATTCGTAAGAACCAAGAATACCTGATGTGGGCGAACTTGGTGATGCTGCTGGGCGGCTTTGCGACCCTGGCCCTTATTGGCCTAGCAGGTTTTGTGATTTGGAAGATGACTGGGCAAGCCTGAACCTTCCTGCACCCAAATGATAATTAGCCAGCAATGGTAGAAGCTGGTACCTCCAAGATTCTTTGGGATCGCAGTGGCTTTAGAATTTTACTAACCGCTACATCTTAACGGGAAGTGGCGAGTTTCTTTGCGTGTCTAATGCGTTCCTATCGTTTAACGGAAGAGTTCTTTTTAGGAAGCATAGGTAGGATGGGGTGCGGAGTTTGGGAATTCGGAAGAAAATAGATTTCTGACTTATGACTGTCCGAATCAATAACCCGAGTGAGAGGATTAGATCGCCCGCATTGTATCTATTCCTCTCTTGTTTCATCAAAAGGTGATTTAGAGCGGTTTCGATTACAGGATCCCGACCCATGAGCCTCAAGCATTCACGCAAATTATCTCAGTTGAAATGGTCCGTTTTGGTAGTTGCGTTGGGCGGGTGCACTGTACCAACACAACCGGTTGCTACCTTTTGGCAAAAGCTGGGTATTCCTCAGGCCGATGCTGCATTTCGGGCCGGAGTTTTGAACAAAAGCGGCGACTACCCCGATCTGGAAAAGAAACCACCTGTGTTGCCGATTTCTGATTTGCAGAATCTGCAGTCACCTAACCCTTTGCTGAAGAATGCGGCGGAGATCAAGAAAGATAAAGACTTGAAGCCTCAGAAGCTGAAGGCTTTGAAATATCTTGCGTCGGTGGGCTGTGTTTGTCCCGGAGAGAAGGACAAAGTGGTTGAAGCTCTTTTGGCTGGTTTGAATGACTGCGATTGCGAAGTTCGAAAGGCTGCACTAGAAGCGGTTTGTGCAGCGATTAAATCATGTGGTCCATGCGGTGGTGATCCTTGTGTTGATACTTGCTGCACCGAAGCGATCCAAAAGAAGCTTGATGAGATGGCGAACAAGCAAGATGACAAAGGATGCTTTGTTGAGCCAAGTGCACAGTTGAGAAGTTTGGCTGCCAACGTGTTGGCTGCTTGCCCAGCACTTCCGAAGAAGGAAGAGAAGAAAACCGGTCCAGTCGGTGAGGGAGGACCTACGGGCGAGGGTGGGGAAGAAAAAGGTTCATCTGAGGCGTCTCCTTCGGATGAAGGTGAGAAGTCAACCATTAATACAATGCCACGCGAGTTAGACGTTGCTCCGGTGACCGCTCGAATCAGTTCAGCTTCATACGGTGAAGTTGAGATCCATCCTGTCGTTCACCAGGTAAAACAAGAATCGGTTGAGAACCAGCCTGTCAATGATATGCTTACGCCCGAGCAGGCAGCTAACTTAGTCGTTTGCTCCAAGGTCGAAGTAGCAATGGAAGCTGACTTGGTAATCCTAAGCATGCCAGCTGTTTATCAGTTGGAAGAGGGTATGTTGATGGTTGTTATCGATTCGACAGGATCGCTTTCGTCGGCTCAAATTATCAAGGTCGAAGCCGAGAAGCTCACCTTGAGATTAGAGCGTCCAGAGATCAAAGAGAGCTTGGTTTCCAAGGGTGCTCGCGTAGGATTGGTCGCCAAGTAAACTCTAAAGGCCTGAGAATCGGTAAATCTGGATTCTGAAACAAACGAAAGTCCCTCGGTAGGTTTGAACCTTCCGAGGGATTTTTGTTTTTCTTTGGTTCTTTCAACAGAAAAGGCTATACTAGCTCGGCCAAATAGTAGTCCTAATTTAGGGGGGAATATGGCCGGCTGGAGAAAAGGCGATCAATCACCCAAAAAACAACCTTTAGACGCTTCAAGAGAAAAAGCGGCTGAGCAGGGAGTTTCGTCGAAATCGAATAACGCCAATTCAGATGCATCTGGAAGCAGTGGCTGGAGAAAGACGGATAAGTCAATCGTCAGTAGAACCACCGGCCCATCCCAAGCGCGCTGGAAAAAATCCGACGCTGCGTCTTCTGGAAAACGCATCAAGTCATATCGGGGAATTGCTCTAGTTCTAAGTGGACTGTTGCTTCTGGCTGCAGGAATCATCTTTTGGGACAAGTTGTTGGACAGCGACCGAGCGCTGCATGTGGTTCTTCGGCAGCATGACACAGATAAATCGCAGGTCATGGAGGCCTCTCTCCTGTTGCAACCTCAGGCGAAGCAATGGAGTAGCTACTTGTCCCGGAACTGGAGCACGCATCAGTTTGAAGAGTTTAAAGCCGAGTCGTCCGATGCTGGTTTTCCCGTTTTGTTCCATATTCAAGCTCAAGTCGCAAGTGATGCAGTTGAAAAAGAGATCGAGACGAAACTTCAGCAATGTATTGAAAAGATAAAGCCATCAGGCACTGCAGTAGTCTTGTTGGATGTGATCGCTGATGTACGGACATTGAAACTAGTCGACTATGAGCATCCGCAGCAGTCAGTGGGGCAATTTTGGAATTTTGGTAATGAAATTGAAAACGCATGGAAAAAAGTTACGGATAATAAAGGCGTAAAAGATTCCAAGAAGAACTTGGTTGTCCTTACGACCTCGATCACAAAGGACTCGGAGGGAGAGCAAAACTGGATAGCACCTGAAGTTGGTGGGAGTGTACTTCAGAATTTCGCGATGGAGGCTTTGTGTACTACCAAGGTAGATAAAGATGGGGATCGGTGGGTCACGATCAGTGAATTTGGCGATTACATCGATAAGAAGGTCGCGGATTGGGTAAAAAC
>JBEGUT010000301.1:0-5670 GCA_041178745.1 Planctomycetota bacterium
CGGCGCGTTTGATACGGCTTTCAATTTCTTGGACGCTTCCGAGATATTCTTCGAAACGCTGCCGATCTGAAAGCGAAAGACGTTGACGCAACGAGCGAGCGTCTTCAAGCACTGCATCGACCACACGTCGGTCACCTCGATTTCGATCGGTGCGGAATAGTTGGTCAAATGCGAGAGCAGGTCGCGTCTCGGTCCAAGTCGGTGAAACCGCAGTGCTCCAGGAAATGTGCGAGCTGTAGAGCAAAGGATGTCCATCTTGAAGACCTGGTATAGGGCCTTCACATCCTAGTACCAGCGAAGGAATTTTCGTGCGATCACCTATTCGCTGCGCCATCAGTTGATCAAAGCTCACACCTGTGTGAACTTCGGTCTTGGACATCGGCGCACCGCTAAGCATATTACCGGTTTGCATACAATGGATGACGCCGTTGTTGGCCTGTTCATTCCAGAGCCCACGAAGAAATACCAGTCGCTCTTTCCAAGCCTCTAGCGGTTTCAAGCATGGCCCCAGTTCCATGCCAGCGCCTTCCCCCTTGGCCCACCAGTGCTGAGAGTGAAACCCCATTCCGGTGAAGGTAACAAGCGTACGAGTGGGAGGTTGATCGGTGGCCAGAGTCTTCTCACCCATCGCGAACGAAAGAGATTCAAGCCAAGGGAGTGCCATCGATACGCCAAGACCATGGAGCAATGCGCGTCGCGACAATTTATCTGATTTCGAGAACATCAGGTGACTCTTTTGCGGAGGGGGCTTTATTGGTTTGAGGCGATTTCAGTGGTCGGTCGAATATAACGAAACTGCTCGCTGCGAACGATAGTGATTAGGGAATCTGACCAGCGACCACCGCTAGCCATAATCTTGGTCACATCGTCTATAAGTTGTCGGTCTGACGTCATCACGGCGCGGCCGAGCGCGTAGCCTGTCATTTTACGGGCGAGCGCTCGTAAAATGTCTTCGCGGCGCGGTCCACTGAAATAGCTTCGCAGGCCTGCGATATCTTCGAGTTTTGTGCCGTTACTCAGCGTTCCTATGGAATCTCCCGGCTTAAGTTCGTTGGCGGGACGCAGGCGGCCGATCGCATCGAATCGCTCTAACGCCATTCCATAGGGATCAATGCGCATATGACAACCAGCGCATTTTGGATCCGCACGATGACGCTCGGTGATCTCGCGAACACTCAGGCCAGCAGGTGGAGTTTCGGGAAGCGGTGGTACATCGGGTGGGACTTTAGGGAGTCGTTCGCCAAGCATCTGTACCAACCAGGCGCCTCTTTTGATCGGGCTTGTTCTTGCTGCGGCCGATTGTTTCGCGATCACTGCGCCGAAACCAAGAAATCCACCGCGACCGTAAGGAGCAACATTTTCAACTCGTCGCCACTCAGTACCACTGACACCAGGGATGCCGTAGTGCTTGGCGAGTACATCATTGATTACCACAGCATCGGCGGCGATAACGTCGGCGACCGGGCGATCGTTGATGAGTGAATCTTCGAAGTATCGCACTGGCTCCTCGGCCAATGCGTCTCGTAATACCGGAGTAAATTCAGGAAAGTGCTGAAGGTTCCGACCATGATTGGTGGCGAAGTCTCTCACTCCGAGCCAGCGAGCACCGAACTCCTCAGCCATACCTCGCACGCGTGGATCCTTGAGCATGCGGCGCACTTGCGCTTCCAAAACCGCAGGCTCATGAAGTGTTGTCGCTTTAGATCGCAGTTCATCATCGGGGATCGAATCCCACAGCAGGAAGCTTAAGCGAGTTGCCAATTCATTACCCGAGACGGGTTGCCAGTGAGGTCCCGTTGCAGGTTGTTCGACTCGATAAAGAAACCATGGAGATGAGAGCACACGTGCCAATGCAGCACGAAATGCTGGAGCATGTTTGACACCTTCCGCGCGGTCTGCCTGATAGGAGGCAAGAATGATTTCTTTTTCGCTCGGCTCTAGCGGACGTCGCCATGCTCGCGAGGCAAAGCTTAAGAGTGCTTCGAGTTGTTTCGGCTCAGCAGCGACTTGAGTTGCGAGAAATGTTTGTTCCTCCTGTCGAATCTGCTTTTCGAATTCCTGAATGTAGAAAAACATGATCCGCGCCCCATCATTTGGTTTGCGATAATACTGCACCAGTCCTTCATAGGCGATTGGCGTTGCCAAGGCTTGCTCGCTGATAAATTCTAATTCGCTCCAGAGCCGATCGATTTCCGCGCGGCCGGCATCATCAAGCAACAGTCGACGCAAAGGTTCATCTTCGCGGCGATAGAGAAACACACTTCCCTGAGCATCGCGCGGGATAACCGGTTGGAAGAGTACACCGGGTGGAAATAGTGCACGAAAATCTGAAGCTGGACGAGCTCGTTCGGCCGCCACACTCGGGTGTACGATCTCTGCAGCGAGCGGGTCGCTCAAAGTCGCAATAGCTACAGGCTCTGCTAAATTTCCGCCACCTCCAGTAGCAGCGATCAGGAATGCTTTAACGGAAGCCGTGGTGGGACTGGCTTCGTCCAGAAAAACATCGGCGCGAAGGAAACGCGGCAGGATCAGTGCCTTTCGCAAGTCCGCTGGGAGTTTGTTTAAATCGATAACGACTTCGAGGCCAGCGGCAGTCACGAGTGCGGACTTCGGTACTGAGCGTCCCAGCGGATGTTGTCCAAACTTGAGTCCAGAGGCTTGCTCAATCGCTGTGCTGAGTTCGGGATGTTCGGCAAAGATCAGTGGTGGACCATCTCCACCTTCCAGTCGTAATCGATCCCAGACGACAAATGTGTCAGGCTGAGCGGGTAATGCAACCATTCGGAAAAGTAGTTCACGGGCCGCTCCTTGCACTCGTTCCCGAGCGACTACGCGATGGATGTCTTCCCATACCGGAAAACCATTACCGACTGCCATAGCCGCATTTCGTCCGTAGTTGCCTTGAAACAACTTGTCCTGCATCTCTTTGATCGTTGCAAGGATCGGTGCTGGATCCGAAGTTGCTTCCCGCCATTTCGTTCTCACCACAGCGAGCATGTCTGGAGGTAGACCGGTCTCTGGAAGAGTCGCGGGCGGGGTGGCCAAGTCAGCCAGCGCTGGACCCAAATCGGGAGAGGCCAAATGCGATAACTCAAATGCGATTCCATCGAGACTCGCTGGATGAACATCGACGATCCGACCCGAGACAACTAACTCGCCGGCGATCGGGCTGGTCCAGGCGATACCTACAGAGCGTTTTTGACCCGGATGTACAAAAAGCGATTGCGCTGGCAAAGTCGTCCATACTTTGATCGCCTCTGTAGTTGTGTTTACAAAGACGGAAGGTTCGGAACCAAGGCTCCATGATTTTAGCTCGGTGCGTCCGCCGTTACTGTCGCGTTTTTCGGTAAGGAATATCGGAGTGGATGTTGTATCGAGAAAACTCCAGAGTGCCTCGTGCTTGTCTGGTAATGGATTACCCTTGAGGAGCATGGGGACCAAATCAGTGACGCTCCAATTCCGCTGCTCATTGGCGGTCTCCTGGATGGTCCATTCAACCAGCGTACTATCAGCACCATGATTGTCGTTGGGAAGAACTGCCAAGAGTAAAACTTCACCCCGTTGTACTGTGACCTTCTGCTTGAAGGAAACTTCTCCTGCTTCTGAGAATTTAGATTCGACGAGGATTCGCTTCGATGATGCCCACTTAGAATCGATCGCGGCCTTAGCGGCTTCGAACTTCGATTGCCGACGTATTCGTTCCGCTTCGATTGAAGCAGCGTGCTCGAGCCACTGCTTGGTTTGAGCTTCAGTCTCCGCTGTCGTCTTTGAATTATCGGTCAGCCCTGTCCATAGGGCGGCTAGGTAGGTAGCGTTTAGTTTTTCTTCGGCGGCGACCGCGGCGATAGCAGCTGATCCCTCGCGTGTCAGTCTATCTCGATGTTTCAGAGTTGCTGCGAGATGTGCAGCCAGGGGAGGCTCGCCATTGGGACCAGCGTAGCGAGCATGAAAGTTGCGTAGTGGCTTGAGAGCCTCTTCGGTCCAATCCGCACGTTCGGTTGACGAGGAGAAGCGAAAACCTGTGGGTAATAAGACGGCCCTCGCGGCTACGTCTCTAGCAGTCTGATGAAAGCGTTCTATCAATTCGGGAGTTACGGGCATCGCATCGCCCACGTTAGCGAACCCTTCACCGCCGACGCTATCGGTTGGGAACTCGCGAACCTTCGTTGGTCGCAAATCAATTCCAGTGAGATCGCGGATGGCGTTGTCGTATGCTGAGTTACTTAGTCGTCGCAGTGTGACCGGTCCGGGGTCGCCGGCACGGGCGGCCGCTTCTACATCGAGCGCGGCATTGATCCAACCTAGTAATTGTTCTCGCTCAGCCGCACTTGGCTGCGGCGCTTCCTCGGGTGGCATGTCGCCCAAACGCAATCGCTCCGCGACGTCGCCAAGGACTTTCGGTTTAGCGAGGATCGATGAAGCAGAATCGAATCGGGTAAGATCGAGATCGTTGTCTTTAGGATCTTTCCCGTGACATTCCCCACAGACCTTCACCATCAGCGGCTGGACTTGTGTTGCAAAGCTCTTCGAGAGTTCATCTTCACCGCGGGCTGATACGGTACCGAGTAAGAGGCAAAATAGTATCGCTGTAGCAGAGAGTAAATCAGCAAACCATCTCGATCGGAATTCTGATTTTAATGATTGCGCGAGTGACATCAGATACGTTCCTCATGGTTCTCGAAATGATGGCTCGCGCAGTGCTTCCGAATTTCCGAAGTGGCAGCGTACCGATCTTTCAGTGTCGGCTAATCATTGGGTAAAACCTCTTGCCCTACCACCCCAGTATAACTGCTTGACGCTTCCACCTTAACATTTGGAGCATGGATCTTGGAAATTTATCGAGACTAAACGTGGTTATAAACCGTTTTTCAATGTTTGTTACTCGCACGATTAAAAATGTAGGTGAGTTTTGTGAAGTCACACGATCCAGGCGGCATAGTACGATTTCCATTCGAATTTGAAGGATATCTGAATGTCAGAAAATGATTGTTGAGTATCGCATTGATAGCGAAGAAAACCCTTTTTGAGTGGAGAATGATTTGCTTGAGGCGAAATCACAGCAAACTGCAGAGCCAAGTTGGGTTATGGTTTCATGCATCGATTCACGAGCGGAAAGAAGTCTAAGTGCTTTCCGCTGAGGCGATCAAGTTGTTCATCGCTAGTATCGCATATCTGTACTTCCAATCCCTTGGACAGTTATGCTTAAGTCGTTGGAATGTATCATATCGCAGATATCGTGAAGCGACAATTTAGAAGATCATAGTATTATTAATTCGGAGTTGAAGTGAGTTACGATTCATTGCTGCCGTTCAAGTACCGAGACATTCTGCGAACTTTGGTGAATTGTGAAGTTCAGTTTCTGCTGATTGGCGGTATGAATTTGTTTCTTGCATACCAGCCCGTATCGACTCAAGATATCAACGTCATGATCGAAGATAGTGAAAGCAACAGACGACGGTGCGAGTTGGCACTTATCGCCATGGACGCGGAGTGAGGTAAAGGTGATTCAGATTGGGGCTTCGTACGCGACAAAGCAGCGGGATGGCTTAGTCAACAGTCAGTTTACTGTTTTCTAACAAAGTTTGGACCGCTCGATGTTTTTCGATCCGTCAAGGGAGTTGATTCCTTTCACAAGGCGAGTGAGAGAGCAATTGAGAAAGTGTTAGGCGA
>JBEGUT010000302.1:0-5667 GCA_041178745.1 Planctomycetota bacterium
CATCTTGATGAAACGCATCACAGAGGAATTTCAATCGTGGAATCTCGTGTAAGCTAATTCGATTTTGGCTCTGCAAGTACTCCGTTGGCTTATGCGGCGTCATGCCACTGAAATGAAAAAGTATTAGTGGATCATCCTTGATAAAGAGATTCGACTCCGAGATTCCTGCCGTGGATCGATTCTCGAATTTCGCTTGCGATAAAGTCCAATGCCCTGCATTGATTCCGTAGTTTCGGAGTATTCGAACCTCATCAAACATTCCAGGAACCATGCCTAGCCATTTTTGATCCACAAATTGTCCTGCGGCCAAGTCGACAAAACAGTTTTTATCGAGCATGGACTTCCACCATTCAATGAAAGCTTGTGCCGTGGAACTGTTAGAAACCGCAAAAAAACCTGCGTTATAAGCACCAGAGTAAAAGAAGGTCGATTCATGGGGTCTCATTCCATCGCTGGGTAATGGCCCAAGGAGATGAGGAGTCAATACAATGGAGTCGTTATCTAAAGCCTTCCAAACGGTAGTCATCGCACCGTATAACCCCATATCACCGTCTAGATAAATCACCTTGTCACAGGCATGCTGTTCCAGGATGTAGGAAATCGCATGAGGCTTTAGTGCACAAGATAGTTCAAACGGCGTGTACTGGAAGGAGTATCGAGGCCAGTTAGCAATTCTCAGTTGATCGGCGTAAACAATCGTCGCATTTTCAAAATTGAGATTTGCGTCCTTCGGCAAACGGTCAGCAACAACGACAAATCTTTGTGCGTCTGGCTCATGTCGCTGGCATTGAGCCATTACTGCTTTTGCATATGCCAGATAATTTCTTGTAACAACCGTAACGACAGCTTTCTTTGACATCGATACTTTTCCGATTGCAAATTCCGACACGTTATTTTTTTACTTGATGAATCGCGAATCGAGTCTTGGCGATTTGGTGGCAATTTCCATGCTGAAGGAAGAACTCATTGACGGCCTTGGTTACACCTGCACACTCACTGTTTTCAGGTTCCCAGGTATAGTCATGCCAGAGAATCCAGCCTCCAGGTTTTACGAATGTCATCGCCTTGGCTGTATCACGTTTTACAAACTCATAAGTGTGATCCGCATCTACAAACACCAGATCTGCCTTACCTATTAAATCATCTGCTTGAAATTGCAGGGTATTGCAGTAACGCTGTTCAATCATCGATTCGTACGCTGTTCCTCGGAAAAGACATCCTAGATCGAACTCCGACAATCCTGTACCTAAGCCATGTTCATGGGTTTTGCGTTGAGCAGGATCGATGTCCACAGTTACCACGTGGCCCTGCGAAGGCATATTTGATGCCATGGCCAACGTCGAGCCCCCACGAAATGTCCCAAACTCCACCACTTTGCGAGGCTGAATCATTCGGGCAAGCGCACCTAGTGTTAATAATTCGTGCTCAGGCATCGCCCACTTATGACTGCGAATCAATCTTGGAAGCATTATCACCTGCGCTTGATCTGCACCAGGAAATAACTGATCCAATGCCAAGGTAGGGACAATGAACTCAACACTTGCAGCTATCGCTTGCGCTGCCGCTCTTTTTGCATACTTACTCTGCCTCGCTAATATTTCAGCTGATGACTCGCCAGTAGCTGCAGAAGCCGTTCCATTGCTCATTAAAACAGAGCTTCTCGTCGATCGATGGATCCACGAACGAATATGCGTTTTCCAAGACTTTGCGGAAAGTAACTTTACCATGCCATACCCTTCTTTTGCTCAGCAAAATGCCCAACAGTAATTTATCTATCGAGCTGTTTCTATTTAGCTACAGTCACCGGCATGCCAGGACTTGCCGTAGGTGCTACCGCAATCAGGCTGGCAGCAAATTTCTGCTCAGCACTGCGGAGATAATCAAGGTAACGTAAGCCACCACCTGTGCTCGGTCCTGTCAACACACAATCGCTATTCTGCTTCTGAAACAAAACCCAAAACTCCGTTGCTTCCGACCAAGCGGTTCGTGGCCCAACCGGCTGTACATCGATCGCATGCATACCTAATTTTGATGCAAAGTAGGAGAAACATTCGCGAGTAAAATTCCATTTATGTGCAATATGAAAGAGTTCCATACAATCATTGGGAGCTTTCCGATGCGTCTCAACTCGAAATAAGTCCGGAACAATAATCAAAATTCGGCCATCGGATTTCAATAAATGCTGCATACTTTGCAGAGCAACAAATGGTTTACCAACGTGCTCTAGCACATGATGAAGATAAATTAGGTCGAATTTATCGCCCTCAGATTTCGGCAGACCGATCGAATCGACGGTACCACAAGTCAAATTATCGATTCCTTGGGATGACCCAAAGTCGATCAGTTCGCGACTATAATCGCAACCGAATGCCTTAAAGCCTTTCTCCTGAAAGATGCGGATTGCTCCGCCAGCCCCACAACCGATTTCCAATACCTGAGAATGACCAGGATTTAGCCAACTCTCAAAGTTCTGCAGGACTTTTTCACCGTACACACGTTGCCTCGCCAAATACTCCACAGGATCCTGCGATCTGCCGTAGAGTTCTTGGTAGATATCGGAGTAAAAAATCCCCAAACTTTTCTCATCGAAGTAAGGGTCCAAACGGACGGTTCCACAGTCGTGGCATAATACCGAATTGACTTGAATTCCATAGCGATCTCGTCTTGCTATGACCGTGTCCATTGCTCCGCGATCGCAAGGACATGGGCCATGCACGAACCAGAGCTTTCCTTCGTCAGCCAATCTCTGCAGCCGATCAAAATAATTCTGCTGGCTAGTACTCAGCTTCTTTCTCATCCAGGTCGAGACATGCCCGAAACGATTTGAAAGTAATCCGATCTCCCGAGCTTGCAAGTTATCTCTCGAAGAAAACATGACAGACAAGCTTTCATTACTAGATTTCCGAGATCCAACTCAACTCAAGAAGAACAGCCTCGGCAAATGACAATTCACGCGAGAATGAGACGCTTCGCCAAGTGATGATCGAGAAGACCTTTCCGCTATCTGCGAATCTTCCTACAATCCGGACAGGAATTTAAGAAACTGGGGAAACTGAATCAAGAGCGATTCCCTATCCAAACAAGCGAAATTGCTAGCAAAGCATCCAATAAACGATTCCATGACGAGCATCGAGTTGCGGAACCGTATCTCGCTACCACTAGAATCCCTAAACTTATTTGGCTCATACAGCTTTCGCGTGTTTTCTACAAACATACACTGCCATCCATCAGCGATCTCTCAGCCGATGAAACCTTTCACGAATTAACTCATGACAAGCGGGCACAACTTTTGCTTTCTTAAAAATCAGGTCCGAAATTTAGCGCCCTTCTTTATAGGAAACCTAACATGGCAAGCTCCCTACGTCTTTCTCGCCTGCTTATTCCGTGCGGTAACGCACTATCAGTGGGCTTTCTATTCATCTTCCTTAGTACACCTTCCGCACATCTATTGAAGGGGAGTGAAATTGATCACGCTTCGGAGTTTGATCGATATCTTTCCCAGGGTCAATTCGAAGCGGCGATCTCACACTTCGGGAAACTTGCTGACTCGAATCCACAGGATGCTCAGGCTCGGTTAGCCCAGGGCCTATCGCAGTTTCTACTCGCTCTTCAGCATCTAGGAAATGCAAACTATCAGTACGGACTGATCAGTAATAATCTCGCCAGCCGATTGCCGATCGCTCGCTTACCCATTCCCCTAAACCCATCCCCCACCGAACTATCCTATGCGAGTCTGCGGAAGATAATAGAACAATTTCATGATGACCTAGAAAAGTCCGAAGCGATCCTATCCAAGGTCGATACCAATCAAGTGGAATTGAATTTCTATTTAGGTAAAGTACGTTTTGATTTTGATAACGATGGTAATCTCGATGCGCAAGAATCTCTTTGGCGAGTTGCTCAGGCCATCAATCGAGAAGCATTTGGTCAACCCGAGATCACAGAGAGACAAGGAAATGGATTTCTTATCGGAGTTGACGGAGCTGATGTGCATTGGCTACGCGGCTATGCGAACCTCCTGATGTTCACCTGCGATTGCATTCTTGCATATGATGAAGAAGAGCTTTTTCTTCGTTGCGGTCAATTACTCTTTCCAAAAATCACCAGCCCTTTCCGAACGGCTCAACAACCCCCATCCGCTACCGCTTTTGACACTCGACTCATCACCGATCTGATCGCAGCGATCCATCTGATGGATTTCAAACTGAAGGATCCAGAACGACTGAAATCAGCTCACAGCCATATTCTGGCTATGATCCGTGAAAGCCGACTTTGCTGGAAACTTACCTTAGCCGAAAAAGACGACCATCATGAATGGATTCCCAATCCTAAACAGACCGGTATTTTATCAATCAGCGTTTCCGAAGAAATAATCACCGGGTGGCTGAAAGTACTTGATGAGATGGAAGCTATTGTAAATGGTGAGAAACTAATTCCGTACTGGCGAGAATATGCGAATCGTTACATCGATTTCGATGAGGTTAACAATACGATCCCAGCTAAAGGCACTGGAGTTAACCTGAAAAATTTCTTTTACAAGCCCAAGGACTTCAGTCTTGTCCTAGCTATACAAGGAAGTGGTGTTGAGCCATTTTTGGAGGAAGGAAAACTCTCCACACCAGAAGCATGGCAGCGATTGACAGACATCTTTCGGGGAAACTTCATCGGCTTCGCCATTTGGTTCAATTAAAACGTATCCCCTTTTCGATCAGTTTAGGCTGAGAATTCTTGATTATTTAAGCAAATCGTCTACAACCTGTCGCAGGGCAATCGTTCCTGTGATAGGTCGATTTGTTAGTTCATCAAGAACTGCTTTTATTTTTTATTCAATGAGTAAAATTTCCAGCCGATGAAGATTTGGATCGATGCCGATGCCGCTCCGAGAGAGTCCAAGGAACTTGTCTTTCGCGCATCCAAGCGTTTAGAGATTGAGGTGACATTGGTCGCAAACCAATCCATTTCGCTTCCACCCAACCATCGCTTGGTCAACGGCGTGACAGTGCGCGATGGTGCTAATATTGCGGATCAATACATTGTAGATAACGCCGCCACTGGCGATGTCGCGATCACAGCCGATATCCCGTTGGCCGCTCAACTTGTGGCCAAAGATGTATTCGTGATCAGCCCTCGAGGTGAAGTCTACGACGATCGAAGTATCGGCCCGCGTTTGGCATCTCGAGACTGGCTGGATGCAGCACGCGGGGCGGGTATGACCATTTCTGGACCGCAACCCTACAGCCAAAGGGATCGGGTCGAGTTCGCCTCTGCCCTGGATCGAATCCTAACTCGAGCAATTAAACTGCGCGACCAATCTGCCTCGAAACGGCCCGCACCTCAAAACGATCAACCACCAGCCAGTTCAGAACCGCAAGATTCTTAGAAGCAAAAGCACTCCGATCCATAACTCAGCAACGGGGGATATCTTTTTGGTTGTGGGACTGAATTAACGTATCCCGCCCAATTTTTTCCCGGCGTCGCTACATCTCTCTCTTTCCGCGATGGTATCATCGTTACTTAAAGCTTTGGCCGCTATTCGACCTAGCACCCAATCGATTCACCCCCACTACTTCGACCGGTACCAACATGTCATCGAAGATCTTTTTTTCAGCCATTTTCCAAACGCTACTTTTTTGCATTCTCTCGATGTCAGTCAATGTAATCGCGAAT
>JBEGUT010000303.1:0-5652 GCA_041178745.1 Planctomycetota bacterium
CGGTCTGAATCCTGATTGGTCTGCTGCTTATACATCGAATGCGGGGCAGCAAGATGCGCTCATTCGAATCCAACTCAATCACCAACGATCGAAAACTTCGCAGCAGTACGCTGTGCTGTTGCGTAAGAAATTTTCCGAAAGACCCGATTTCGTCGATCTCGCTTGCGATTGGGATACCGGTGGAATGATCTCTACAGCGCTCAATAGCGGTGCATCAGCGCCACTGGATATACAGCTGTCAGGAGGAAAGCCGGCTGAATCCATGAAAATCGCGCAGAAGATTCGTGACGCGATAAGCTCTATTCCAGGCGCTGCGGATGTGCGCATCCAGCAGCGCAATGATGCTCCCTACCTTGTGCTGCGGGTCGACCGAGAAAAAAGTGCCTTGCTCGGGCTTACGACCCAAGACGTCATTATGCAAGTCGTCGTCGCGCTCAACTCGAGTGTCTCGGTACAGCGCAATTTTTGGATCGATTCACAGTCTGGAAACCAATATTTCGTCGGTGTGCAGTTTCCTGAAGACGCCGACCGACGCCTGGAAGACGTATTGAGTATGCCTGTATCGGGAGCAAATCAGCCTCAAACGATCAACTTGGGTTCACTGGTGACCACGGATCGCAAAAAAGGGGCCGTTGAAATCCACCATTCAGGACTGCGTCGAGTTACGAATGTTCTGGTCAACTCCCAAGGGATTGATATTGGTAATCTCGCCGTTGCAGTCAAGAAACAGCTAGCAGGGATTCAGATTCCTGAGGGGATTAAAGTTGAGTTCCGAGGGGAATTTGAACGGATGAACGAAGCTTTCTGGAACCTTCTTCTTGGTCTCGGTTTATCTGCTGTACTTGTTTATCTCTTGCAGGTTTCATTATTTCGTTCTTGGACTGGCCCACTGGTGATCATGGTGACTGTTCCATTGGGTTTTATCGGCGTCTTGTGGATGCTCTATCTAACGGGTACTACGTTGAATGTGCAGTCGTTGATGGGAGTTATTTTTTTGGTCGGCATCGCAGTGAATAATGGCGTTCTTCTCATAGATTTTGCGAATCGACAACGGACTCAAGGGGATTCAGCGATCGACGCGATTCGTCTTGCGGCGCTGACTCGTTTCAAACCCATCCTGATGACATTCTTGGCGACTCTTTTGGCGTTGAGTCCACTTGCTCTCGGTATCGAAAAAGGAAATGAAGCGAATGTGCCTCTCGCTCGTGCTGTTGTGGGTGGATTGTGTACCTCAACCTTGCTGACTCTCTTTCTGGTTCCAGTGCTATATACCATTGTGATGCACCGCAATCCGCAACTCAGCGACGCTGAGAAACAATTGGATCTTGATGAAATATGAAACCATCTACCTTTCAACGTACTAAATAAGCGATGCACTCAAAATGAATAAACATTTGCGTGATAAGGTAATTGCGGTTTCGATTTTGATCCTCGCAATAGTTGCAGCTTGGTGGAATAACTGGCTTCCTACTTCCCTTCTTCACTCTCAGGCATCGAATCAAGCGATTCAGGAACATGCAGCTATTGGCCTGCATGGAGACGCCTCCATACTGCGTCTCCAAACGATCCATCCTCGTCGAGATAATCAAATAGAAATTACCGTAACTCAGCCTGCAGAGGTAAATCCCTATTACCAAGTTCAGCTTTTCGCCGAAACCGCTGGCACAGTCACAATGATCGAGAAGGATATTGGTGATGAAGTTAGCCAAGGTGAGACCGTGGCTGAGGTTCGGCCTGCCGGTGCAGAAAAGCCTGTCGCTATTGTTTCTCCGATCGACGGTGTCATTGTTTCACGATCCGTGGATCCAGGTACATTTGTTCCCAACGCAGGCCTAATTCCTGGAGCGATCCCTCTGGTTTCCATCGCTAAACTGGACATCGTCACTATATCCATGAATGTACCCGATATGTACGCACCTTATGTCGTGACAGGAATGAATGCGTGGATTCGCAATCCAAATGCAACCAAAACTCCGTGGCTTCAAACCAAGTTGACGCGTGTGAGCCCTATCGTGAAGTCAGGTGATCGCACTCGGCAAGTCCAAGTTGATCTCTTCAATGACACTAAAATGGAATTCGATGAGATGCGTGCGGAAGCATCGCAAAACGATTTTGAAGCATTCAAATCTAGGCAGGCTCCGGAGTTTCCAGTGAATCTCTCAGGGAACCAACGCGCCGAACTTACCCCGGGCTTAGTGTATGAGATGCGGATCGTCATGGATCAGTTCGCGCGTTTACCCTTGCTACCTTCCGCAGTGATTGTTCGCAAGAGCGGCAAAGCCTCTGTTTTTGTCATTGAAAAAGGAAAGCTTGAGCAAGTGCCGGTGGTCGTGCAATTTGATGATGGGACCTACACCTACGCTCGACCAGTTATAAAAGACGAGAAGGGGAATCTGCAGGAGGGCGAATGGGTAGGCAACGAAGAAATTGTTTTGCCAAATGCATCAGATCTGCAAATAGGAAAAATTGCATCGGGTGAACTTCAGGCCTGGTAACTTTGTAAGACCTTCAAAACATCGAGATGGGCACTGAAGCAAACGTCGAAACAGAGCGTGAAGTTTAAGATTGAGGATTGCTGGTTTTGAATAGATGACCGTCGACTTTCTCTCGAGCAGTTCTGTAGAAAGCGAAACCGACAGTCATCGAGAGTAAAAAATCCTGGTGTGCGGAGGAATTACTTTCCTAAGTGTTTTCGTGGCTAGTCAGGGTGTTGGTTGTGTAAATCATTGACTCCATGTTTTTCGAAACGGTGGTGGTCTCTACTGATCGTCCATCCGATCATCGTAGGCCCCTCGTGAAGGATCGTTCACGAGCTTTTCTTTTTGAAATTCACTTATCAAGCTGGCTACCACTGGCGGTGGGAGCTCGGCGTTAAATCCCAGCGTCTCGTTTTAAGACATGGTCTCATTTTCGGATTTCCTACCACTCATGAAGCCGAGTAGGATTCGCAGAGTAACCGAATGGGTATCGAGGGAAAAATGTTTTTCATCCAATCATTCGGCAAGTAGTTTCAAGTAATATGATATCAACGATAGCAGCGACCTCATCGTTATCGTAAGAGCTTGTTACCACGGGCTTGTGTATTTGTGTTGGCACATAATTTGCAAGCCATAAAATTTTTCTTCCCACAGGTCGATTGAAATTTCAGAAAATCATTACATGCCGATGAAACGCCTTAAATCTCGGAAGCTTCAGTTAGAGTCGCTCGAAAAACGTTTTTTAATGGCCACATTAACCGCTTCGCAGACGGTCGTTGGTCAAACTCCTGCGACGTTGGGCTATAACCTCGGCCATTTCATGGACGGAAGCAACGCTGCGGATTGGTGGCGCTACGAGGGAGTGAAGGCTGCCAGAGCATTCGTCAGTCCTTCGGACATTGAACCCAATGACGATATTGCTGGAGTCGGCGATGGTGTCGCGGATATGGCATCTTTTTTGGCTCGGCGAGCTGCTTTGCGAGCCAACGCGTCCAATGCTGGCCAAAGCTTAGATAACAGCTTTATCAACTGGCCGAAATTTCAAGGTACCTACCAGAATTCGATTGGCAGCACCAATCGCTTCACAATCAATCACGCATTTGCTCAGCTTCGAGCTCAGAATACAGAGATACTGGTCAACATGACAGCCAGTCTCAGCCGCTTTCCGCTGGCAGGTGACAGCGACTGGGCGAATAAGTGGGAACTTTGGCAGCACTATTACGCACAAGCGTTTTACTTGGGTAGTAATTTTGATGTTGAGCGTTTTTCTGTTTTCAACGAGCCGAACAATTGGACGGGGCTGACTGTCGATAATTGGCTGATTCGAGTTAACGTTGCATCGGATGCGATTCAGTCTGCCATCAGCGATGTCAATGCGCGGTACGGAAAATCATTAGTGTCGGAGGTGTTTGCTCCTAACACGGCCAATGGTTCGACGAAGTATTTGGAGTGGGGTCAGCCAGCAGTGCAGCAGAGGCACAAACGTGTCGATGGCACGACAGATCCCACTTGGAATACCTTCGACGTTTACAATTACCAAAAGTACAGCATGAATCAGCACGAGACAGCCACTGCCAGCGGTTATATCGAGGATCTACTCGATCTACGTGCGCAACTAGTAGCCGATACACCGGGAGAAAATCTGCCGATCGCGCTTACGGAATACAATGTTCGAACTGGCGATAATTACGACGGTCGTACAGAAACGCTCGATAGTCCCACGGACTACGCAGCTCTTGGCGCTAACAGCATCGCGCTGACGGAAACCGATGTCAGCCAACTCTATCTTTTCAAATTTGCTCAAACCGAAAGGACCGGCACTACAAATTATCCGGTTGCCAAAAACGGGACCCACTACGTTCAGAATGGAACGATAAGCAATAACTATGGAGGAGCAACGAATGGGGCTGAGGTTTATCGGCTTTTTAATAAAGCCGCTGGAGAGGGACGCAGCCGATTTGCATTCAGTAGTGACGCCGGCAGTAATGTTTGGAATCTCCTGACACACGATCCTGTTCGTGACACGTACTATGCATTTGTGGTAAACAACAGTGCGACTTCAGTTCCCATGAGTATTAATGTTGAAGCATGGGGAATTGCAAACGGGACTCAGGTTGTTATCGAGGAAGTGAGTCAGAGTTTCAGCGGTGGGGTTGTCCGGCAAACCAAGGTTTCCGCTGGCGCTATTCCGTCTGCTACCATGCCAGCTTATTCGACATGGCTGGTCTCCATTCCCAAACAGGCGGCCGCCGAAATCACCGTGAAGTCCATTGCGGACACGGTACTTGGAGATGGCACACAAAAAAATACCAGTGGCGGTAATGAGACTACTCTGCAGGTTCGCGACGCTGGTACAGTGGACGGTCGAAGAGTATCGCTGATACGATTTCCATTAAGTGGACTAGACTCTTCCAAAATGGAAAGAGTATTGCTGAGTCTCCAAGTCGGTACCAACACTCAAGCTAGTCCGATTCAGGCTCACGTTTACGGTGTGACGAACGACACGTGGAATGAGTCGACAGCAACATGGGCAAATCTCACCACCAATCTTAAGCAGAATGTCAGTGCGGGAAGTCAGATTGCTAATAACGTTGTTGCAAATCAGGGTACAAACGCGTTCATGCTTGGCCAATTGGTCGCTGAGTCAACAACGCTCACCGAGCGGCAAATCGATGTCACGGATTTCGTGCGCAAGCAGACCGATGGTTGGGCATCCTTCATGGTCGTACAAGACCATCGCTGGGATATCGCCCTACCAAGTCTTTCAACGGGAGATACGCAAAGCGATGGATTGAGAATCGTATCCCGTGAGGCAGATACCGCAGCGATACCAGGTCCTCAATTGAAGATACTCGGTTCGCAAATGGCTTTAGCTCCTATGATTACTTCTCAGCCTATTAGCATCACAGTAGCAGAAGGGACTGTTGCCAAATTTACGGTTGCCGCCACAGGAAGCAGCGTCATGTCGTATCAGTGGTATCGCAACGGAATCGCTATCGCTGGGGCAACTGGCGCTAGCTACACGATCAACAACGCAAGCTTAGTCGACAATCAGGCAATATATTCAGTGATGATTTCGAATGGCAATGGTACTGTGACCAGTGATTTGGCTGTGCTTAGTGTGCAGGCAATCGCGACCAAGTTTTTCGTAGTCGATCAATCTGCCGATCAAACC
>JBEGUT010000304.1:0-5645 GCA_041178745.1 Planctomycetota bacterium
CTCGGTTGTAGTTTTTCGGCAATAACCGCGATATTTGGCTCCCTTTTATCAGCAAAAACGGCGTTTAAATTGCGACAAATCCCAGGGGAAACTCCATTTTTCGCCCCCCTGCCGCTAGAAGGGCATCCCTGGCTAAATATTGTGAACTACAATCTCGCAGATAGAGATTTTCGTGTTTTTCACTTGGATTGGACCGATGCCCGCTACATCCCTCTCTGGAATTTTTACCCCTAACATTGTCCCTCTTGATCCTCAGGGACGCATCGACGAAGACCGATTGTGCAGCTATGTCGATTGGTTGATCGCGCATGGAGTCGATGGTCTCTATCCCAACGGTAGCACCGGCGAATTCACTCGCTTCACTGCCGAAGAACGAAGACGCATCGTTAAAGTCATGGCCGATCACACTCGAGGCCGAGTTCCGATCTTGGCAGGTGCTGCGGAAGCCAACGTGCAAGAAACCATATCGGCTTGTAACGCCTATGGTGACATGGGTGTACGAGCTGTCGCTATTGTGGCCCCGTTTTATTACAAGCTCAGCAGCGAAGCAGTCTACCAATACTTCAAAGAAATCGCCGATGCAGCTCGCGTCGATGTAACGCTATATAACATTCCATTATTCGCTTCTCCCATCGATGTCGCGACAGTGACACGACTCGCGATGGACTGCCCTCGCATCGTCGGTATCAAAGACTCCTCGGGAGATCTTCCGAACATGATGCGAATGATGGCTTCGATCCGCCCACAGCGTCCCGATTTCTGTTTCTTAACAGGCTGGGAAGCTGCCCTGGCTCCGATGCTCATGGCAGGATGTGATGGTGGTACCAATGCGACCAGCGGTATTGTACCCGAATTAACCGGTGCGATTTTCCGCGCCGTTCGCGATGGTCAGTGGCAACATGCAATTCAGTTACAGTACCAGCTGATCCCACTGTTCGATGCCATGATCGGTTGCTCTGAATTTCCTGAAGGCTTCCGTCGCGGCTTACGAGTTCGCGGTTGGGATATGGGACGCAGTCGCCAGCCACTCTCCCCTTCTCAGATGCAAGCTGCGGAAGCGACACAGCAGTTAATTGCGAAACAACTTTCCGGTATGCCTCAAGTCGACCATCGCGGAATGGCTTTGCCTGGCGATAAGATCGCTGCTCTTTCGCAAGATGCAGCGTTGATCGATCGCATCGTTCAACAAATCATGAACGAATTGCAGAAACGATAGAACGTACTTTCGAAGTCATACAGCTATACTGCTACAGCCACACAGATGCGGGCTCTTCGGTCTCGGAGAAGCCCGCTTTGTTTTTTTACCGTCGGCGAATCGAGTATCAGCGTCGTTCGAATCCGCGATAGGGAATCATCGATGCATCGCGTTCCATCCACTGCGGCTGGTAGTTGGGAGGTATCGGAGCTACCTGCTGCCCCTGCGTGAATTGAACTAAGTCAACCACACTCATCCCGGCAGGATCCGGCATCGTCCAACGCTGCGGATCATTTCCCATCAACTCATTGACCAAGTAGAAGCCGATCCCAATCTCGAAGTTCAGTTCTGGTTCACCAGCGGGTAATAGTCGAATCTGAACCTTGTGCGGCAATGCATAACGCACCGCAGGATAATTCTCATGCTCGCTCTGCCGCGCCACCGCGACCAGATTACCCTGTTGATCATACAAAGTTAGCTCGCGGAGCAAACCATTTTGATCGAGCACCATGATGCGACGATTGGTTCCCGCGGGTGTTGGGATGAGCGAACGCACTTCCAACAATCCATCCGCTCTCGCAATCGGACCTTCATGTGAGTCTGCTGGATTGAGTTCGGGAACTCCCAATGCCTCAATGATCCAGGCAGGAGACACTGGCAAAATACGTCGGTTCACCAACTGATCATACTGTTGATGTTGAGCGTAATATAGCGTCGGCTGGGGGCGCATGGTTTGCAGCCAAAACACCTGATCGTTGCTTCCCATGTCTAGTTCATTTCCCATCAAACGCGAGAATCGCGCTTGTAATCTCATTCGCCTGGGACGCTCGATCGAGAGGTTCCCTTCAAGCGCCGGTGTACCCGGTACATCCATCTTCAAGGTCACCGATGAGGACTGGAGTTGGTTGATGCGTTGTGAACCATTGACATGCTCGACCACCTGCTCGATCGTCGGTGGTTCTTTCCATACGACCTCGGGCTGAAACTCCTTGATCGTTCGATGCTTAGCACAAGTTGCTCCACTAGCGCTGATCAGCACCATCAGACCAACTAGCCTGAAAAGATTGGCGTTCAAGAGTTGGGTGCCTCGCAATACAGGAGTTCGTGTAGCTCTTTCTGCAAACGCTCAAGTTCATTTTTCGCTGGCCAACATCGCGGAACTCTATACTCGGTCCCTTCGACCGGATCACTTAAAATCCAGATCTCACTTTCTTCCATCGAATCATCGAACATATCAGGCTCGGTGAGCACATGCCTGCGAACTAGTAGAACCGCTAACAGGAATGCCAATGACTCACGGCCAGATTGTTCACAGAGATAACTCAGCGTCTCAAGTAAGACAGCATCGGGAGCAGGCTTTAGGATGGTTTGAGAAGCGCGTGGAATCTGAGACTTCCACCAACCCACAGCTCCTTCGGGTGGCTTCTCCCAACTCTTCTCGGCAATATCGACCCGCCTCAATTCATCGTTCTCGGAAACAATGACTGAGTAGTAGTATTCGCCAGGTTCCAACGCGCGGTCAGCTACATGGCAACGGCGCGTACATCGATTGATGGCGTACTCCACCTTCCATGGCGAAGGAATCGCCTCTCCGTGGCTAGTATTTTGACAAAGATACACTTGCAACAATCGCAATCCATTCGCGATTGACTCACAACAAGTCACAGTATCTTTTGCGATCTGTGGCTGCAATATCAACGTTCTCGCTTCCTGCTCAAACCCCTCGCTACTCCACCCCTCCAAGGAACCAAAGCCTGAGAACTTACACCCGAACCGGAACCTGCCTGATCTTTGCTGAACCGATCCACCACTTCAGCAAACCGCTGTCTTTCCGAGGGTTACACCAACAGCTTTCTCTTTCATTGCTTTTCTCGAGTGAAACCGGTGCGCCCCATCAGAACCACCAAAGTGTCCACGGGTCACTTCCAAACGCTTCCGTGCGTCCACCTAAGCTTCAATAAGATTGCTAGCAAATTCCTCTACTAGTTCGCGACTGATTTTGTCGAGGGAGAGGTAATCTGAGCCGATAACCTTATGTATCGTCGATTAGGAAACTTGTAACGGTGGTTTCAGTTGGATAGAGCTGATGAACCTTCCGCCCGACCGAGACCGAAGCCAATTGGACCTCGTTAGTGAACCGAGTGAGGCAATAGCACAGCCGGAGGTTGGTAGAGACAACCGAAAGTTTCTTGGCGTTCGATTTCAATGCTGTCAGGTTTACACCCGGATTTATCTCGCTGCGGATGAACGCTGCTATCGTGGGAATTGCCCTCGTTGCGGCAAGCCAGTGGTATTTCGGGTTGGTCATGGTGGTACGAGCGAGCGTTTTTTTGACGTTTACTAAGTTGCTCGACGAAAGCGAACATCTTTCGTTATTTGATCAGCTGTTGTGGCGATGGGTTACTAAGAGACAGAATCCAAAGGTCTCCAAACAATATAATTCGATGGCTGGCTGATCGTCAGTTTTACCTATAATGATTGCTCCTGTATCGCCATCGGAATGCGGTGGTTTGGCCTCATCGAGGAAACAAAATCTAAAGGGCAACTTGCGCAACAGCATTCGCGATGGCGGTTGTTGGGGGGCGATGGTAGGACTGGGTGAGAACTATATACCAGCCTTCGCATTGGCGGCAGGACTTAGCGAAGTAACAGCGGGTTGGGTTGCAAGCCTTCCGATTCTGGCTGGTGGACTTCTTCAAACATTATCTTTACGGGCGATTCCACTGGTCGGATCGTATCAACGCTGGATTGCGATTTCCTGTACTATTCAGGGCCTTGCATTCTTTCCACTGATGATCGCTGCTTGGACTGGTTACATCTACACTCCGATGCTTTTCTTTTTGGCATCGGTTTATTGGGGTGGGGGGCTCGGAGCGGGTCCTGCTTGGAATACCTGGATGGGGCAGATTGTACCCAGTGCTTTGAGGCCTCGTTTCTTTGCGATTCGTTCGCGCACCAACCAACTCTGCACGCTTACCGGTTTTCTTATCGGTGGGTTGATCCTGCACTATGCACGTCATCAAGACAGGTTACTTATCGGCTTTGGCTTGTTATTTCTAATGGCGGGCATATTTCGCTTGGCGAGTGTCATGCTCCTGCTGCGTCATCGCGCCGAGGATCCGATTCATCGCGATACCATCTCAGCAGGCAAAGAGAGCCGTTCTAAACGCTCGCTGGGTGGTAATGCGTCGATCGTTTCTCTGGACTCGCACCCATCACGGCACAACGCCGATGTCGCACGCGGTTATCGACTCGTGCTTTTTTTGGCGATTGTACAGGGGATGGTTCAGTTTTCAGGTCCGTACTTCACGCCGTACATGCTGAAACAACTTTCATTCTCCTACACGGCATTTGTTGCTTTATTCTCCGCTTCATTCATTGCCAAAGCTTTATCGATGTCTTTGTGGGGTTGGTTCGCTCGACGGCATGGAGCCCGCGCACTACTCTGGACGGGCGCAATCAGCATCGTTCCCCTTGCAGGACTTTGGAATGTAAGCGATTCCTTTGCTTGGCTGCTCTTGGTTCAAGCGGCCAGCGGTACTGCCTGGGCCGCATATGAACTCGGATTCTTCTTGATGTTCTTCGACACACTACCCAACAATCAGCGAACGAAGATGTTGACGGTTTATAATCTCGCTAACACTTCGGCTTGGTTTTGCGGTTCGCTACTCGGAGGATGGTACCTCACCACTTGCGGTGCGACGCCCGCTGCGTATCAAACTATTTTTGCGATATCGACTTTAGGTCGCTTCGCTGCCCTGCTCTTGCTTTGGAACGTTGATCGCCCACTGCTCGTCCCTTGCTCTCTCTTCCTTCGCTATGTGCATAGCAATGTGATGGCGATACTTGTGCGTGAGAAAAGTCTCGGCCACGCTGCTATGGAAAGGACGATCTATGCGTTTACTCAACCGGTAAATCCGCAGACAGCTGCAATAACTGCATCCGCGAGTGATGAAACCCCTGCTTCTATTCCTTTGACCAGCATTCCTCTACCGGTCACGCAAATGATGCCGGATTCCGACGGCCTTTCCGACAATTCTCTACAAGCTGCGTAGACCCAGGATATTTTGCTTGCGAGAAGTCTTGATGAAGTTTCAGCTTTGCTGGGCTTCGCCAGGACTTTCCCCCAATAAACGTGTTAAAATGCTGCCGAGCGAACTTAACCCGATCAATCTGATGGTACGGGAATTACGCTATTGGGTATTCATTTCAAACAACGAACTCACAAGAGTTTTCTCCCAATCATTTTGCGAGAATTGCCTTATGCTCAGTTTCCTCTGTAACGCACGTTTGCCTTGGAACCACTTTGGTGCCTTTGCCTTGCTCTCGTTCTCTGCTTGGCATTTTTCTTCGCTCGCTTGGGGACAGGAAGACAAGGTGCCTGCGAACGACAAGGTGCCTGCGATATCAGCACCCAAACAAGTACAGCTCCCCGGTATACAGGTCGGTG
>JBEGUT010000305.1:0-5635 GCA_041178745.1 Planctomycetota bacterium
CGTAGCTGATTTGCGTCATCTGCCGCGCCTCAGGGAGTAGCCTTGGGTCAGTCGTGTAAACGCCATCGACATCGGTGTGAATCTCGCAAGCATCGGCTTTCATCACTGCTGCTAGGGCAACGGCTGTCGTGTCGCTGCCACCGCGACCGAGCGTTGTGATGTTTAATTTGTCATCGATACCTTGGAAACCTGCGGCGATAACGATGTTGCCTTCGTTCAGGAGTTCACTCATGCGTTCTGTAGCGATCGAACGAATACGTGCTTTTGTGTACGAGCTATCGGTTTGGATTCCGATTTGAGCGCCGGTTAGAGACACCGATTTGAATCCGAGGCTGTGCACCGCCATAGCCATCAAAGCAACGCTGACTTGTTCCCCAGTCGAAAGCAACATATCCATTTCGCGGGCGGGCGGGTCATCGTTAACCTGATGAGCTAAGTCGATTAGCATATCAGTGTTATGCCCCATCGCGCTGACGACCACGATGACCTGATTACCAGCTTGATGTGCGCGAATCGCCTTACGGGCCGCTGCTAAAATCTTCTCAGGATCCGCAACACTTGTTCCGCCGAATTTTTGGACGATCAGAGGCATAAATCAACCAAGCTTTGGAAATGAAAATAAAGAATGAAAAAAGGAAGGGACTAAACGGGGTTTATCGCATATTGCCTTTGATGAATCGCTCCATCATATCCCACCCGTTGGCAAAGCAAACCGGTGATGAGTTTGCTGCGACCTCATGATACTCTCCAATCGAATCTGGTGTGATGCCGGTACCGCAGGCGGCGAACGGGACAGCACCATGTGAATGTTTTTTGGTGGTTACAGGGGTGGGATGGTCTGGAAGTACTAGAATCCGATACTCGCCGGAATCTCGCAACGCCTTATGCAGCGGCGCTACGATGTGTCGATCGATATTCTCTAAGGCTTTAATTTTCTCATCGACTCGACCTTCATGAGAAGCTTCGTCGGTGGCTTCGACATGCACACATACAATATCATATTTCTTCAATGCATCGATCGCGTAGCGACCTTTCGCAGCGTAGTCGGTGTCGAGGTAGCCGGTTGCTCCTGGGACTTCGATACGATCCCAGCCAATTAGAGCAGCGATTCCGCGCAGCAGGTCGACGGCAGTAATCATCGCACCACGAATACCAAAGCGGCTTTCGAAAGATGGCAGCGAGGGACTTCTCCCCTGCCCCCACAACCAGATATTTGTAGCTGGCCGTTTGCCTTGTGCGATGCGTCGTCGATTGACGGGATGATCTTTAAAGATCTCTGCGCTTTGTTCCATCAGCCTTGTGAGAAATTCGCTTCCCGGCCCTCTGGGATATTCATCCAGAATCGATTGATCGGTAATGTCGTGTGGAGCGCGAGTTCGAGTTGCATCTGAGAAGGGGGCCGGAGACGCTTCATTGCCGGAGACAATTAAAAGGTTTCTATAGCTAACTCCCGGTACAAAACGAAGCCGTTCGGATCCGAGTTGCGCTTGGCAGTCATGGAGAAGTTCCGTTGCCTCAGTTGTAGAGATGTGGTTGGCAGTAAAGTCTTGCATCACTTGCTGCTCGACTGTTACGAGATTGCAACGTACGGCCCAGTCATGAGGTCCCAGTTTAATTCCTTGCGCAGCTGCTTCGATCGGCGCGCGACCAGTGAAGTAGCGATTGGGGTCGTAACCGAACAGCACCATATTGGCGACTTCGCTACCAGCCGGAAAATGCCTCGGCGTGTTATCCGTTCTACCGACAATCCCCAACTTCGCAATTTCATGCATCGCCGGAATGTTGGCAACTTCCAGGGATGTTTTGCCGTGCAGGCTTTCTACGGGCAAATCCGAGCATCCATCTGGAATCACAATGGCCCACTTCATATCAGATCTTATCCTTCGATTTCATTGCCATCGATTCTTCGTTCCATGATTGTGTCGACAAAATGGGACCAACCTATTTTGTCGGTGGTCGACTGTCAGCTTCCTTCTTCCATGACTCTCATTCTGGTACTTCCGCTGTGAACAACCGGCAGAGAAGCGATTTTGGCAACCGCTTTGCGAGCGGCTCCTTCTGGCGCTTGATGAGTCATGATCACCAAGGTTACCGTTGGATCGCTTCGATCGGGCTGTCGCTCGTGCTGGATAATAGAGGCTATCGAAACGTTGTGATCTCCCAGGACTCGCGCGATTTGCGATAGTACACCTGGGACATCGTCTACTTCGAATCGCAAGTAATAGCGACCTGGCAAGTCATCGAAGCCACGAACGGCCACGCGTGACTCTCGCTGAGACCACAGTTCCAGAGTGCGGAAGGTGATCGCCGTTCTTCCCACTGCCGTGTCGATCATATCGGCGACAACAGCGGATGCCGTCGGCATCTGTCCAGCTCCTTGACCGTGGAAGAAAACATCACCGACCGCATCACCTACAACGGTTAACGCATTGTAGGCTCCGCGCACTTCAGCTAACGGGCTTCCGATACGAACGAGTGTTGGTGAGACGTGAAGTTCTAGGCCTGCATCAGTAAGCTTTCCAACGGCAATCAGTTTAATTCGATATCCAAGCTCTTTTGCGTAATAGAGGTCTTTTACATCCAAACGGTCGATGCCGACACGAGGGATATCTTTCCAGTGAACGCGAGCTCCAAACGCAAGGTGGGCTAAGATCGCTAATTTCTGAGCCGCATCGCTACCGTCGACATCCATGGTTGGATCGGCTTCAGCAAACCCACGAGCTTGAGCTTGCTCAAGCGCATCGGCATAACTCCATCGCTGCTCATCCATCTGCGTGACGATAAAATTGCTGGTTCCGTTGAGTATCCCACGAATCGACTGAATCTCATTAGCTGAAAAGCATTGACTGATATTGGCGATGATTGGAATACCACCACACACCGCTGCTTCGAAGGCGATGGATCTCCCGAGTTGGCGAGCGCGATCAAACAATTCACCCCCATGCTCGGCTAGCAGCATCTTATTGGCCGTGACGATATCCTTACCCGCCTCAAGCAATCGAAGCATGATCGATCGCTCTGGCTCAAGTCCGCCAATCAGTTGAGCGACAACCTTGATCTCTGGGTTGTTTAAAACATCTTCCAGCCGATCGGTGAGAACGCCGGCGGGCAAATCAATGTCTCGTTGTTTATCAAGATTGTTAACGACAACCTTTTCTAGCCACAGAGTTCGGCCAGCATGACGGGCAGTTCGATCGCCATGATCCAGCAAGAGTCTCGCGACACCTGTTCCAACCGTTCCCATGCCAACAATGGCTACTTTAGTTTTATCCATGGTCGGTGTGCTAACAGTCTCAGCCTTGCTACGAAACTAGGTGCGTTTTCAGAAACCTAAGTAGTTCTTAAGAAAGCAGTTTAACTTTCAAAACAGTCGGCTACTCCGCATAACTTTCCCGTATGTTAGTCAGAAATCAACGAGTTGCCTACGTCATCTAGGTGTTCTCCAGAGATGGCGATATCCCAAAAAGAGGGAATGCTCCGATTGTACCGTTGAAAGTGGGCGATCAGGGGCTTGGAAACCGCTAAAGTGGCACAGAAAAACGGTGTTTACTGTCGAGAGCTAAGGGTTGTTTTACTTCTTCGGAACCGTCGGTTGCGGTCTTCCTGTCTGAAAGCAAGGATCGGGACAAGCGTTCAGATACAACGGTAGGTGCTGGATGGCTCTGTGTCACTATTACCATCGGTCCCCACGCGGCAAATGGAGAAGTCTTCGCGAACGGCCAACGAACGATTAACGCCCAAAGCGGCTACTACCGTTGAACGATCTCGTCATCATCAATCTTGAATGGAGCAGTCAATGACCGCTTACGCGATCCATAACGGACGGCAATTGTCAAGCTTCCTCTCGATGAACCAGAGAATCAAAAGGATAAGGGGAATAAAGCGTCCAACCCTTGGGATCGAACATTGCTGGCATGATGACACATTCAAAAACCTTGGCGGGAAAGAACTTCTCAAGTTGCTCAGTTGAATGAGTTTCAAGGATCATTCGAACCGTTGTCAGATTCCATGCAGGAAGTTCGCTTGATCGATGATTGCCCTGCTTTACGGAGGCGCAAAGTCTGCGAAGTTGTCCGTCGATCTGCTCTGGATTCTTCCCGCCAAAAAAACAAAGAGCATTCGCCAACCAAAGTCTGCGGATTTCGTCGGGTGTGGTTGAATGTAAAAGACTTTGCCAGTCGCATTCAATCGGTCCGTAAGCACGAGCCATTGGTTCTGGCAACCAATCGACTAGAGGAACTGCATCAACTAATGAGAGAGGAGTGCTGAGACCTACTTTTTCAAAGTGAACTACGGCACGCAGCGGTAATAGCTTGTGAATACAAGAAAGAAAACCACAAAGATCCGTACCTTGGGGCAACGACGAGGAGGTGGCATGCCAAAGTGCAGATTGATGTTGCTCTGATGCAATGTCTGTTAATGACTCTAAAGATATCCCAGTTTGCGGTCCGCTATTCGCAAATTGATCGTCAATTTCCTGTCGTACGGGGTGATCGGTATTTTCTCGCGATGCTTCTCGATTGGCATGCGTTGTTATGGGGGCGAGATCAGGGGAAATTGGTGAAGCATCAAGATGTTTCGGTTCAGCAGAACCGCCCGGTAAATCATGAAGCGAATCTGCTTTTTCCTCCACGTATGGCTGTTCCAAATCGACTTCTAATACTTCGCCTTCGGAGGAATCTGAGACGATGAAAGGCATATCGGCAAAGCTAGAGTTTTCCGGTGGTGTCCAAGGTATTGAATCAGGTGATTGGAATGCGTTTCCTGAGGAATCAACCGGCAGATCTTTTCCTGAATGATTATTATCGTTGCCTCGCACAACAGGTTTCGGTGATGGAGCAACATTTTTCAAGCGAGCAACTGGAGGAGTAACCGTGGGTTTCGAAGTCTGCCTGCGCGGAATCGATGGTTGATTGGGAGGCAATGGTACAGGAATTGGGTGATCCGTTTCGCCAAGATCGGGATCGGTCGGACGGTCTGGTAAACCGTGATGGTCTTGCGGAGTAAGAGTTGTAACGCTGTCGAAGTTTCCCGAAGAGGGAATGATCGCTGGAGAATCAGTCGAATCGAAAGCGGGTTGAGGAACCATTTCTGATACAACGCGGAATCTTAAAGTCGTTTTTCCAACTTTGATCGTATCTTCTGATTTGAGGAGTACTCTTTGATTTACCCGAGTACCGTTGAGAAATGTTCCATGCTTACTTTCCAAGTCGGTCAGGTACGCCGCATCACCTGTAAAGTCGATTTGAAAATGCTGGCTTGATATCCACCCATCCTTGATCGCAAGTTGGGCTAGTTCTGGTTCTCTACCAAAAATAGTGGGCGTCGTGATTTCGTAGTTTCTTCCTACAGCCATATGACGATCTGAAGGCTGTTGATCAGGAGTGGAGACAATCGTGATTTGGACGCGGGGCATATTGAAGTTCTTTAATGGTGCAATATTTTGTCAATTGAATTCAAAGTTTAGCTCACCAAGTCAATATTCCAGACCCACCTGGTGGTACTTCCACCGAAAGGAGTCCAGGGAATGACGTGATACTTAAGTATCGCGATCATCATCTTCACAAGGCTCAAGTTTCTCGGCCTAATTTTCCACGGGTAGAGTAATAAAGATTTCACGACTACAGGCAACTTT
>JBEGUT010000306.1:0-5630 GCA_041178745.1 Planctomycetota bacterium
TGTTGAGATCTGCTGAGGTAGAAAGGGCCGTGGTAACTCCGTCGAGTTGAAAGAGGGTTTCGTCCAATTGAAACCCATGGGCAGCGAGTCCCTCGATCGACAAACTTGAAGTAGCGACCGACAAATTGAGCGGTTTTGGGAGATCGACACTGCTGAATGAAGTTTTATCCGCGGCATGGTATTGTAAGTAGAGTTCTACGATAACGGGAAGATCTGAGGGTTGAATCGGAACCTCAACCCTACGATTTGCCTTTTGTGAACATGCTTGCGGAATACCGCCGACAAGGCAGCCAATTAGTTTGGTGCCTTCGGGCATTTCGAAATTGGCTGTTAAAAATCCCTCAGGATGTAACAGGTAGATAAAACGCCCCATCACCGTGTTGTTTTCACGAAACGTCAGTTGATGTTCTGCAAGAGCAGTCTTGATCGCTTGAGCACTCGATTTGCCGGATTGTAAGTCTGCTTGAAAGCGTCGATTGATAGGTTCAAAAAACTGCCATGCTTTATCGTTCTCAGCGATACCAGTTTCGGAATGAAGTTGCAACAACGCGCGAACTTCTGTGGATGGGGTGCTCGGTTTCAGGCCTGCCGTTCTCCATGTCATATCTCCAGCGTTACCAATTTGAGGAAGTGCGATCCAAGATTCCACGCGATCGGTTCCTAATAAGGCAGCTTGCGGTAAAGCGACCTGAGTGGAGCCTCGGGCAATGTCGAATTGAATTTCGAACTGGGTTGCGCTTGTAATTGGGGTCTCAGGGTAGACGCTCAATAATTGATGGGAGCCATCTGGTGACGGGTCAAGGCGAAAGGGTGTAGGAGGAATTGTCGTAATGTCTGCTGGAATCGAAGATGGGAGTTCGAAGACAAGGGCATCTATCGGCTCACCGTTAGATGCGAGACTAGCAACCAGAGAATAACGCCACTTGTTATCAGCTTGAATCAGTTTTCCCAGTGTAATGCCGCTGAGGCCGCTACTGGGTGAAGCATAACTGAACTGCAATGGTAAAATTGGTGAGTTGCGATAGCGGTTCGTTAAATCCAAACTCAGAACGCCGATGCGATGTTCTCGTAGCATTTGTTGGGGAGTCCGTTCCAAGGGTAATCGGGTTTCTGGTAACTCTTCAACATTCTCTAGCGTTACAGCAAGATTGGCCTCGCGATACAGCGAAAAATAAGATTGTGTCAGTTCGTGTTGAGTCGCTGTAATGCGTGGAACGGACTGCGGAAAGGTTGGAGTAAAAACCGTTGATGCTCGGATCAGCAGGTTATTGGTGACCCTCGGATTAGCGTTTTGGAGATTGAGAATCAATCTTGAGTCCTTTCCGATATCTACGACATCGTAATCGGTAATTGGCGTTCCATTGAGCACCGCGCTTTCTACAGTCGTCTGCGCGGGGAGAGCGAACTGCAAGATATCGCCTGTCTGAATACCTTCGTTCCAAGAGGCTTCATAGAGCATCGAGATAAGTCTGCGATGTATGCTACTTGTGCAGGCTTCCGTGATTTCAGATCGCGGCGGTTCAGGTTGTCGAACCAGAGTAGGTAATGGTGTTTTTGAGGCATTGGTGTAAGAACGGTTGGGGACGGAAAGGCCGTTGCCTTCCCACCGCACTGCGGCGCGATCGGCCGCTTCAAGAGACCACGCTTCATTAACTTCGGTGGACCATAACGCATCGCTGCTCCCGGAGGTCGTAAAGGTGTAAAGCGTGGCGTTGAGTGATGAGGAGTCCGGGAAAAGGGGTGGAGCGACGTCTTCGTTTAGCCAGTTACCTCGTGGTACCCAAACTATCGAGAGTTTCGATTCCGCCATCGAAAATGATTCAAGCTTGACTTTATATTCTACGATGCCTCGCAGCGTGGTGCCTTGAGCCAACCCGACCCAGCGGCCATCGCCCCATTGTCGACCGCAAGGTTGCCAACGGTCATCCATTTGAATCGTGAGTTCCTTTGGGGCGGAAAGATCGCCAGTTCGAATACGTATTTGGGTCAGCAGTAGTGCTTCCTCTCCTTGGAAGTGAAGCCAAGAATCCAATTCAGAATCAAAGCGTACCTCGTCTTCTTTCGACTCTTTGATCTGCATCGAAAAGCGAAGGCGGTCCGTCGAGCCAAGGTATAGGAGCGTGGAATTGGTCTGTGGGTTATCGACAATAGCGTCTTGAACGGTAAATTTCCGACCAGAGGATCCGGTAACCGAAAGTGTCGCGGAGGGAATTACCGGAATCGCGAGATTAAATTGCTCAAGTTGGTTGGAGGAGGTGATCTTGGGAGCTAGTTGCAGTCTCACTTTGACCGAGCCGTTACGTTCGGGTAGCCAGCGAATCGACGTCTCATCTTGGCGAACTGTAAAACCAGGAATGATTTCGAATTGATTGACAATGAGCCGTTCCAGTTTTGCGTCATTGCTGGATATGGGCCACGTGATGGGATCTGAAGCATCTGTGATTTCGAGTTCGTAATCTGCTATCAATTGGTATTCGATACCAGACATGGAATTCATATCGTCCGTGATGCGAAGTTGATAAGAAGCATTTCGAAATAGAGCCGTTGAATTGGGACTAATGCTTCTTCCGCCAAAGGAATTCAGGACGTTATATGCTTCCATGGGGACATAGACGTAGTTCCCCTTCAATTCGCCGTTTGCAGCATAGGGACTTAGAATCCCATAGGTTTTAGGTTCTTGAGCAGACAAATGTCGAATTTCCACCAAAGAGGTAACTAAGAACACGCTTGGTAGAAAAAGAAATGCGATCATTGGCAAGGCGTTTCGGAACGCAGTAAAAGATGCGCGAACCGAGGGGGATTGAGCTGTGTTTCCACCGGCCTTCAGACTGTACACAGCTAGCGATACAACCAAAGCAAGTACCAACGGAATGATGGGTAAGGCTACCATCACGGAGAGAGGTGAAGGCAATACGGTACTTAGCAAAATGAAGGCGAAGGTCAGGCAGGCGATTATGCGAGGGTACCGCCGCCACAGCCATAGCGATAGCAGAAAGAGTACGCTGCAACTACTCAAGATCCATACAGTCAAAACCCTCAAGTCCAATATGCTTATCGATGGAAAGAATGTCTTGTCTCGTGACGGTGTCGGTATCCGAAAAGTGTTCCATGTAGAATTGTTTGGCAGCGGTAGTTGACTCTGTGACGTTCGAGGGGTTGCTTCATCCATACCGCCCTTTGAACGCGAGTTGTCGTTGCCAGTGAGGTTAACTGCTAATCGCCATAGAAATAAACATGCGTCCCTGATGGCAACTGGACCGCTAGGGCCAAGGATGTCTGAAGCATTTAGAGGGGAATAGAGTGGAGGTAGGAAAAGGGTTTCGATTTCTTCTAAACAAGGGAGGGTAAGAGTAGCTGTTGGATAATCCGACACGACTCTCCACGAAAGAGGTGAAGCTGTATTTTGATAGAGCACCTGCAAAATGCCACGATTTCTCGAGCTAGGTAAATCAATTAAGAAGGTTCGTGGTTTCTGAGAAGGCTTGAAACTTCGGATTACATTTTTATCGAACTGAACTTCCAGTATTTCGTGCCCTTCAGGTAGCCGCAACTCGACCTGCGAATTGCTCGTATTTTCAAGATTCCAAGTCGATTGGTGAACAACAGTGCCAGACGAATAATGCCAATGTTGATGTTCGGCCCGTTGAGCCCAAGCAGCGAATGACAAAGGTCGATCCTGGGGCTTACAAAGTATGTTTTCTGCCAGATTGCTTTCTGCTCGATATGATTTGAAAAGTTGGTCATTCATCGATTGGCTTATCATGGCACGCCAACCGCTCTTGGGAACTTGTACATCAAGGGAATCTGCCAAAAGGACATGATTTTCTTCGTTGGTTGCTTGGTCGGATGTTGCCCAGGCAACAGGGTACCATTGAACAGCTTCGATTAAACTGTTGGATCGAAGTTCAAATGGCTCGGTCATCGGTTGCGGAAGAAAGATAACGTAGGATTCTCCGTCGGCCGGATTGTCGGTCGCATCACGTGTTGCTTGAAGAGCGAACTGTTGATCACCATCCTGCCATCGCCATAGCAATGGATTCTTGTGAGCGTGCTTTAGGCGAACATTGACTCGATCCATCGAGCCAAAGAGGGGGCGAAACATTAAGCGATATTCTTCTTGAAATCCCCCGGGACGGGGCGATACGCGAACCTCGGAACTCGAAGTATAGGTCGAAGGCTCACTGGTGAAGATGAGTTCGGGATGACGACCATTCTCTGCTTTGAGCAACCAAAGATTACTAAATCGTGGTAGTCGATCTTTCTGCCAGCTCGCAAGCTCTGCTTCTTCTATTCTTGCATTCAGCAGATCAGGCGTTGCTTTCAATAGGTAACGTCCCGTAGTTTCAATGGCCAGTACGCCTCGGTGATAGCCTTCGGTCAAGGATATAAAAGGAGCTTCGGCAAGTCGAGTTTCGGTACCTATTGTTTCAATGGCTCGATGAAGTTGAATCTCAACAGATAGTAATTCGTCAGAGACATATTCCTCCCATCGCAATAGGATCTGCGTGCGATCCTTATCACCAAACTCATCGACCTTTAAGCTGCTAGACTGGAGTGGCGAGACGGCATCCAAAATCCAGCCTTCGCCAAGTTCTAGCGTCGCTTTGCCCGGGGACTTGAGGGTAGGCGAAATACGAATCAAGGAGGTGGCAGCAATCGAGCCATTGACAAGATTCAATCGTGTTAGGGAGTTCGCTTGAACTGCAGCCTGAACCTTCGTCGTTTCTAGCTGAATCGACACAGGATTGCCACTCCATCTCCACTGCCATCGATTGAGTCCTTGCTTGGCTGCCTGTTCATCTATCGCTGTGAAAGGTTCACCCCCGGTGACTGTCATGCTGACGGGTAGTATCGGCTTAAGCGATTCGAGGGTTGTTTCCCCGCGAAGTATCTTACCGTTAGGAAAGTTAATACTTGGCAATGGCATCGATCGGCCATGATCCCAAGGCGCATAGGCATTGATTTGAAGTTGACCTACTCGGCTTGTCGTCGGAATCGTAAGGGGGCTAATTTCGATAGTGTTAGGACTTCCCACCACCTTGGACCACTTCAAGGGATTTCCGTCGAGTCGAATATCTCGAATTTTAAGCGGTGGAGTCACATCAAATCGCAGCCGTGTCGATGTGGAGTTGTTAAGGATACCGAGACGTGTCGTCAAGTCGATTCCACTATCGTGAACGCGGTACTGATGAAATGAGGAGGCGAAAACATTCAGTAAGGACTCGTTCGGTGACGCATCTGTCGACAATAACTGTAATTGAAGTCGATTGGTTCCACTGAAGTCGACTTTCCACAAATGTTTTCCATCGCTCGCTTTGCGAGCGACCCATTGCTCGATGACTTTGGACAAGTCATCCTCACTATCGGACTTTGATTCTAGTGCGGGAAGAATTCGCGTAACAACCGCTTGATCGCAACGTAAAACCCAACGCGAATCGAGTTGCAAAAAAAGCTGGTTGATGTTAGCTGGCGGAGTTTGGAATTCAATATTGCGGATACCATTAAGCTCTTCACTAATAGGTAATCGCCATCCGAAAAGATATCGAGCGCTATTATTTACAGGTAGCCAAAGACGTTGTTGACTGTCAACTCGCCAGCTTGCCTTTTCAAAATCTTGCAGCGTTTCGTTC
>JBEGUT010000307.1:0-5587 GCA_041178745.1 Planctomycetota bacterium
GATGGCATTACACCTCAAGCGATCGTGCTGCTGATTGGAACCAACAACGTACGTCACGGAGATTTCACACCGGAGCAAATCGTCGATGGCATTCGCGCGATTCTCGATACTCTCGGCAAGAAATGCCCTCAATCGAAAATTTTGCTATTGGGTATACTTCCTCGAGGCTCTAACGCTTCCGACATACTCCGCCGCAAATGCGATGCAGTTAATGTATTGCTCCCCGCATTGGCAGATGATCGCCGAATTCACTACCTCAACGCGAATACGAAACTACTTAACGCCGACAGCACACTCTCACAATCCATTGCGCCCGACCTTTTGCACTTAAGTGCAAAAGGTTACGCGATCCTCGCTGAACAAATTGAACTGAAACTCCAAAATATTCTTGCTACCGAATAGCCTATTAATCGATGCAAGAATGCCTTCAGTACTTTCCTCCACACTTTGGATCCTTAGATCCTAAAAAACTGCGCATTGAGCGAACTATTGACAGCACCATGTCGGCCAAGCAAGATGCCGATCTACTGACACTCTGCCATGCAGAATCGAGCTCAAATAATTCCGAGAGGAACTGCTCTCGGCTAATTAACTCGCCATGCATCATCCATCAGAAATATCTTCTAGTTAACGAAAATGAAAACTTGGGTGCAGTCTGGAAAGTAATAGCAGCCTCTATCACTCAAAAGTTCACAATGCACCTGAGCGAAATTCTCCTAAGTATTCCGCTCTTGAATTTCATGGAGCCTGAGAAACCTCTCTCGCCGAAAATGCTGGATTGACAGAAAACAGGATAGAATCATTAACCAGTTTCCCATCATCAACGCCAACCATGATTCCCAAACCAAGGAATAATCACTGAGGAGATCATGATAATCGTTAAGAAAACCACTATCTCGGATCTGCTCCGCCTCCGCTAGCAGGAACGAGAACACTAAAATGGTTAAGGCGAGCATCGTAGAGACGCTTGCCAAGGCTAAATAAAGTTTCCTGGTTACGAATAGAAGAATGGATAGCCCAAGAAGAGCTACAAACGCTTCTGTATAGTAGGGATACTTTACGCTATCCAGTAGATTGGAAACTTCGTAGGTCGGAACAAACTTTGAACCAAACGGGGAACTCTCAACGGTGAGGATAGGGAAAAAACTTCTAAGAAGAGCGAAGAAAACCAAACCGCTTATTCCGGCGAGTATCAGACCAATTCCAAGTAGCGATGTTGTTGGTGAATCTGATGACTCATCACTTCTTGAAGCAGTGGATCGAAGACGCAAACTTCTTAATCCATTGCTATTAAGCCTGATTAAAACGAGAAAGGAGCCAATAACGATTAAGCTTAACAGCACGATCGAGGCCACCGGTGCACTTGGAACCTTATAGGTTTTCCCCAGAATGGACGAAGGTAGCAATGCGCACATTGCCGTTATTAAGGAGCCACCGATGAAGATGGTAATCGGTATCTTAGCTCCCTTCCAATCCACCCTTTCTTGGCTAACTGGAGACGACTGCCGAAGTACCGCAGATGCTGCGATAAGCAATGCACCTGAGACCATCGCAACATTTCCCATTGCGGTCAACTTTAGTACAGACTTTAACCACAGATACAAGATTAAGAATAATACTCCGAGAATAAACTGTGCGTTGGCGCGATGTAATGCCAACGCATACATCGTCGCGATAAACAGTGCAAGAAAACAGACGACTTGAGAGTCGTGCGCTTGTACGGAAAGAGGAAAAGGATGCTGCAGAGCAAATGATGGTCCCAGCATAGATAGAATCCACAAACTTGCGCCCGTCATTCCTAGACCCATTTTCATAGCGTTGAACGACTGTTGTCCGGCAGCCATAACGAATCCCCACGACTGCGGATTCGTCTGAATAATCTCGACTTTCTGAGCGACGTCCCCCGTTGGTTGCTTCGATGGACACATTAAACAAACGATCCCCCAGCCAAGTAGCGCTGCCTCCACAAACCAGACGGGTATCAGCCATTTCCAAGGTGGGGCTGGGCTGACATCCCATTCATTTAAAGCGGAGGTAGCACCAGGTGGTGGAGCTTCGAAAAAGGTTTTTCCCGTATTGCTGAATCCCGCAAAACCTCCCGTAAGGCTGAAGCGAGAGATGCGTTTCAATGAACTTGTATCCCACAAATCGAGCACTTTAAATTCACTATTCCAGTTGGAAATAGACGTAAGAGAGTGATCCGAGTTGAAATGAGTCGAATAATACACTAACTCGCTCTCTAGCATGACCGGTGCTTTTTCCAGAGGGGTGTCTAGCTTCCAAAGTCGGGCCCTCACAGGATTCTCGCCAACAACTGCAAAAGGTTTTTCTGCTGTGGGGCTAAAATCTTCCGCTCGCGAATATCCAATGCGAGTGGGTGGATCTATGTCCAACGCCCATATCTCGCTGGACCAGGAGCTACTTTTCAAAAAAAGGTATCGACCGTCGTGCGAAAAATTGGCCGAATCAAGCCTCAGATTATGATCTGGGGTCAAAACCATTTGCCGCGTTTCGCTTGTCGAAGGATTCCAAAATGTGACGTCGATTCGTGTTGGTTTTTGATGATCATAAGTAGGAGCCAGGAGCGCTAAATTTTTACCGTTCGGAGTCCATTGGCTAACGACGGGACTCGCCCAAGGTGCCTGAAGTTTTAAGGTGGATTGCATTGATCCATCTGACGTGCTGTAGATCGACAAGCCCACCGCAATTTGCTTGCTATCAGGGGAAAAAGTCACAAGTGACATCCGACTGACCGGATCGATTTCCACTTCGCTACCTTTGTCTTTGTTCCAGAGACGAAGGTGCCATTTTTCAGAGATTTTCCGATAACCATTCTCGGCGATTTCATTCTGATAGGTAGCACTTAAATAAGCAACAAAACGACCATCAGGTGAAAAGCAACATATATCGCGGTCTTGTTCCGTGATCGTAGAAGTGTTTCGAGGCAGTGTTGCCAGAAGCTTCAACGACTCAAGGTCCCATAGATACAGTGGAGACGAAAACGAATTATCCCGAATACTGATGGCTAGTAGCTTTCCGTCCGGTGACAGTTTGGCAAGAGACGTCGACCACATCTCGCCACTTGAAATCAAATCCTGAGTTTCTTTACCATATTGAAGGTCATACAACCGCATCGGTGCCAGATGCTTGAAATTGATGTTGCCAGAATCATCCTCTTCTTTCTTGAGGCGAGCAGTCAGAGCCCACCGACCACCTGGAAGAATACGGACAAACATACGATTTGATTCACGAGAAGCCTTCAGCATTCTGCATGGTTGCGACGGAATGACAAATAATGTTGCAATTGCAACCACAAGGAAAAGGAGTGTTCCCGGTGCAATTAGGTTTCGCATTGCTACCTCCTTTGTATCCCCAGACATGGACCTTTAATGCGGACCAACAGCTTGCAATTATGATATTCTATAGCGGAAAAGATTGATTGAATACTAATAGATGCAAGAGGTGTGCCGCAGTTGTTTCAACTGCTAGGATAAGAACCGAACACTGGCAAGTAAATCCTTTTTATTCTGTTCTTACCTTTGCCTCTGCGTAAACTTCTCAGAGTCTCTGGATCGATTGTGAAAAGCGACTGAAGGAAGGACTCGAACATAGTGGAAATGATAAAGATTCTGCTGCTATCAAGAAATGCTGACGCTTGAAATGCTTGGCCACTTTGAACACTTATGGAGTGAATATATGAAAATAAACAATCTCGCGTTACTGCTTTCGGGATTGTTCCTGAATACGGCGGCATCGGCACAAAATCCTCCGACTAAACCACCAGAACTTGTTGTCCTTGAGCAGTACGTTGGAAATTGGGTCACTGATGTAACCAATAAGCCTGCCGTCTGGGATCGTCATGGAACCTTGTATAGAACCACCAATCAAGCCGAGATGATACTTGATGGTTGGTTTTTGCATCACATCGAAGTAACTCAAGTTGTTGGTGCACCCGGGAAAGAAAGTAAATCGCTATTTCTTTGGACTTTCGATCAGGATAAGAAGCATTTTGTGGCTTGGCCCTTTCAATCGACGGGAAATACAGGCCCATCCGTTGGTGACTGGAATGCAGCAACGAAGACGTTCACGACCAGCCTCATGGAACCGCCACCAAATACCACCGGCAAGATGACAGAACAATTCCTCGACGGCAATACGATCAAGGGACACCTAATGTTCACAGATCGTGATGGCAGCGTGCTGATGGACATGATTTGGACCCGCAACAGACAGACCGGTGATGTTGATAAAATGACTCCTCAGCAATGGGAAAAAATTGGAGACCCGATTGAACCTTTGCCCACAGAGATTGCCAAACTCCAACCATTTATTGGCAACTGGGAATCGGATTATATCGACGGACCTTCCGCCCAAGCGCCCGAAGGAAAAACAATGAAGGGCAAGATGACGGCAAAGTGGGTTTTGGATGGGCGATTTCTATTAGGCACCTCTGATGTGGGATCCCACAGATCTATCTGGTTGATTGGCTACGATACAACAAAGAGACACTATCGTAGCGTGCGGTTTACTAATCACGGGCAAATTGACGAAACCGTAGGTCTATGGAATGACGAAACGAGTTCGTTTGTATGGAATGCCGTCAACGACCGCAAAGGGGTAAAGCGAACGAATATTACTCGTATTATTGGAGACTACGCTATTCAAAGCCACATTCTTTCCGTGGATAACAGAGGTAATGTCCAACAAGACTTGACGATCAGGTCGTCCCGGCGAAAGTAAAGTTGACCACGGCAGGACAGCAGATGGTGACCAGACAGAGGGGGCTTACTTTTTAGTGGCGAAAGTTGGTGATCACTGCGAGACTTAACCTATTCACATGTGGTTTCCAGGATAACGTCCTATTTATTGCGCACATTTGAAAATCAGCCTTGGCATTGGTGTGGATTTGTTGGGAAGAACCAACCCTCCAAAACCATGGACTGACTATGTCCCGCTCGCGTAAAAGCTTGACCTCCTAGCTCTTCATTCCACCAAACTGATTACGCCAACGAGGATAAATAGCTTCACACACTTCCAGGCTCTGCAGTACCGAAGCCAAATCCTTGCCAAAATTCAGTATTACACCCGCGTCTCGAAGTTTCGCTACAATCTGCTTCGGGCTAAGACACCATCGCTTCTTGCTCAAAACAAATCCTTTCGCCTCGACCTGAGGATTTAGCCTCTCAAATCAAATCGATCTTATTTTGAGTAGCAGACCAATAGCATTGATTTTCAATAGCGAAAGCCTGCATTGCACGAATCTCTTTAGCGACACTTGGCTTGTTACAAAAGAAAAACTCATGGTCTCAAAGGGTATGATCGAATCGGCCGGAAACCTCCGTAGGTAAGATTAGGTCGACTGAATGGTTGCAGGCTACTTCGACTTGCCGAACGAATGGATAGTGCGGGGTAAAGAAACGAACCGCCGCGTAATATCCGTCGTCCAGCGTCATCTGTACTTTCCGTAGATGGCTCATCTACGCTTCCAGAAGCTGTCGAATCGGGATATGCAGCATACAAGTCATAGCACCATTCGTAAACATTTCCATGCATATCAAACAAGCCAAAGTCATTCGGCTTAAGGCTA
>JBEGUT010000308.1:0-5580 GCA_041178745.1 Planctomycetota bacterium
ACAGGTACCAGCGCGAAGCTCGCTTGCTTGGCTGCCGCAGGCAAGCTGGCAGAGAATCAGCGATGGATTCAAGAGAGCGTGATTGGAAGTCACTTCGTCGGTTGGTATCACTGGTCGGATCGCGAGCGGGGACGCATTATTCCATTTATTGAAGGCCGGGCATTCATCAATTCCGAGGCGACCTTGCTGTTTGATGAAAACGATCCGTTTTGCTGGGGAATTCGAGGATGAGCGAGCAATCAATTAAGGACATTGTGATCGTCGGTGGTGGTGTTATCGGATTGAGCGTTGCTTACTACTGCGCTCAGCGCGGTTACCGAGTCACGGTCATCGAACGACAACCACAACTGCGCGATGGCTGCTCGTTCGGAAACGCGGGAATGATTGTCCCTAGTCACTTTATTCCTTTGGCCGCACCAGGTATGGTCGCACTCGGCTTGAAGTGGATGTGGAATCCCGAATCACCTTTTTATGTGAAGCCACGTCTCAGTTGGGATTTACTTGATTGGGGATGGAAGTTTTGGCAAGCTGGAACAGCGAAAAGAGTAGCTGCAGCTGCTCCCATTTTGCGAGACCTCAACTTAGCGAGCCGAGCTTGCTACGAGGAGTTGGCAAGCAGTGGCATCGATTGCGGTTTGCAGCGAAAAGGTCTCCTAATGCTCTGCAAAACTTCGCATGCGTTGCATGAAGAAGCAGCTACGGCCGAGCAAGCTAAAAAACTTGGCGTACCAGCCGAAGTGCTCGATGCATCGGCAACCGCTCGCCTGGACCCTAATGTCACTATGGACATAGAAGGCTCGGTCTATTTCCCTCTGGACTGTCATTTGCAACCTGAACTTTATGTGAAAGGTCTGGAGCAATCCATTGCTGAACGGGGCGGCAAATTGCTTTGGAACACCAATGTGAATCGCTGGCGGATTGAAAACGGTCAACTAAAAGCGATCGAAACCACTGCAGGGGAAATTCGCGGAGACATTTTCGTTCTTTGCGCAGGTGCATGGTCGCCGGAAACGGCCCAGCAATTAAACCTGCGAATTCCTATGCAGGCTGGGAAAGGCTATAGCCTCACTTTACCCAATCCTCGACAGCTTCCATCGATTTGCTCCATTTTTGTCGAGGCGCGGATGGCGATTACGCCGATGGGCCAAAGCTTGCGGTTTGGTGGAACCATGGAATTATCGGGAGTCAACGAGAAGATCGATCCGCGCAGGGTGCGTGGAATAATTAAATCGGTTCCAAAATATTATCCTGCGTTTCAGACTTCCGACTTCGAGGGCATCGCGCCATGGCGAGGACTGCGTCCTTGTTCGCCCGATGGTCTTCCGTACTTAGGACGAACAAAACGATACGACAATCTTGTTGTCGCAACAGGCCATGCCATGATGGGGCTCAGCCTTGCTCCCATCACAGGACGACTCACCGCGGATATCATTGCTGGAGTGAAACCATCAATCGATCTGACACTGCTAAGCCCAGACCGTTACAACTGAGATAACTCGGTTCATAAACAGATGAACCATTTATTAACAGCAATCTTGAAAGGCGTTGGAGCTGATGCAACAACACTTTGCATCAACCCTTAGGATTGCATAGTTTATGGTTCACCCGCCTCGGTGGCAAACTGTTCGGTCAACTCTTTCCAACGCGATGTCATTTGATCGAGTAACTTTTTATTTGTGTCAGCTTGATTGTTGGACTCGATACGGTCTTTGCTAAGGTCATAAAGTTCCCATGCATCCGCGTTATCACCTGCTGAAACGATCTTCCAATCACCTTGGATCAGAGCCCGATTGCCGGAATGATTGAAATAGAGCTCACGGTTTTGTGGCTTATCCTCTTTGAACGAAGCGACTAAACTGACACCCGGTAACTTCACTTGACGATCACTGACATTGATCCCCGCAACCTCCAAAAGCGTGGGCACAATATCGATTACGTGACCACTTTGGTGCCTAAGCTCCCCGCGTGCAGCGATACCGTTAGGCCAATGCACTACCAAGGGCGTCGAAATTCCTCCCTCATGCACCCAGATCTTATGTCGACGAAACGGTGTGTTGGCTACGGTCGAACCGCCAGGTCCAAGACAGAGATAACTTTCACCGCTACCAGGCTTAGCATCCATCTTGTGACCATCGCCGCGAACCAAAATCTCAGCGCTCGCGCCGTTATCTGCTAAGAAGAAAATCAAAGTATTTTCTAGCTGATTATTTTCGCGAAGGAATTGCACCACGCGACCTATTTCCCGATCCATGCAATCGACCATCGCCGCATGAATTGCCAGCTTGGTAAGTTGTAACGAGCGTTGCTCTTCGTTGAGCGTATTCCAGTCAACCGCGTAGAAGACTTCTGCTGAGCCTAGCTTGTTAGCATCATTTGGACGACCGCTGGGCGCTCGTACCTTAGCTTCTGGATCTAAAAGACTTGCTACAGCGGATCCTTTCAAATCGAATATGCCGAGATCATTGAGTCGGGTGAGTCGATTCTGTCGTAAACTGGGCCATGATTGCCCTGCGTATTTCTTCATGTACCGCTCTACATCCGCTTGTTGGGCGTGCAGCGGGAAGTGTGGAACGGTGTAAGCGATATAGGAGAAAAAGGGAACGCTGTTCCCAGATTTTGAATGTTCTTCCAGACACTTCAGAGCGTGATCGGTGATTGCCGTGGTCGAATAATAACTCGAACCTCGCTCAACGGCCGGCACTTTCTGGTCATCCAAACGAGCCTGTTTAGGATAGAAGTTGCGATCATGATCATCGAGCGTGTAAGAGTGGTCAAAGTGCCCATCTTTCAAAGGTTGCGGTGCGCCAGGAATATGCCACTTGCCGCTGTGAAAGCACGAATATCCTTTCGGTTTCAAATAGTCGGGCAAAATGGTAGCCCAAGAGGGATGACTTCCTTTGGGCGGATCAGCCCTCAGTTGCTGTGGATAATAGCCTGTCAACAAACTCGATCGCGTGGGCCAGCATCGAGCCGTATTGTAGAACTGGGTGTATCGCAAACCATGATCGGCCAAAGCATCGAGCGTAGGCGTTTCAATTTCAGAACCATAACATCCGAGATCCGAATATCCCAAGTCATCCGCCATGATGATGAGGATATTTGGAAGTTGTTTCGCAGTCTCGTCACCCCTTACGTTTGACGAAGCTTGCCAAGCGAAAACAAGCAATCCAAAACAACTTAAAACTCTGGTCAAATCAAATCCCGTGCGATTGTGATTGAACTGCTTCATACCGCTTTCCTTAATATTTTTTCGACCGTGTCGAAAGTCTTTATTGCTTTCTCGTTCTCGGCGTAAACATTTTGTACAACATCCGCAATGAAACGCAGACGGGATATTGCCTCGATTTCCAAAGCCACTCATGCTGCATGTTCCGATGGGTTGAGGTTTCTCTCAACACATCAAACACGACAAACTGAGATGAATCGCTCACACTTCAGTGATCAGTTTTTCCCATGCGGGGTCATACTGTCGACGCCATAGTTTTTGTTGGTTTTCATCGTACAGGATTTGACCGTTGGTACCATCGGTTTGCACGGTCGCCCCGGTACGATGAGCAATATTTCCGAGATGGCAGAGCAGGGTGCTCTTGTGACCTTCTAGGATAGGTTGATTGAGCAACTTAGCATCGTTGGCGCGAACCGCGCTGATCATATTTTCAAGATGCTGCTTTTGCCCCCAACCGCTTCCCTTGACTTCCTCGACCAATTTATTTTTGACGTCGAAGACTTTGTAGTTGCCATCGCCATCAAGTTCCAGATAGCCTTCTGTACCATAAAAGCAAGTGAATGGCCCCAAAGCGGTTTGTGAACAAGAAAGGCTTTGGAAGGTGATCTGTTTACCACCCGCAAATTCAAAAGCGACTATGTGAGTATCAGGAGTTTCTTGATCGTCCTTATAACAATAGCGACCTCCAGAACTCACCGTGCGTAGAGGGTAATCGACTTGCAGACCCCAGCGACAAAGATCGATACCATGTGGTCCATTATTACCTAACTCGCCATTTCCATAATGCCAGAACCAGTGCCAGTTGTAGTGAATCACATTGCTACGATAAGGACGTTTGGGCGCGGGGCCCTGCCAAAGTTCATAATCGAGATAGGGTGGAGGATCGCTTTCCATGCCCGACCCGATCGATCCTCGCATGCGATTATAGAAAGACCGAGCGAGATACACTTTGCCAATGACACCCTGATGCAATTTTTCAATCGCTTGCCGAATCTCCGGGGCGCTGCGGCGTTGGTTGCCAACTTGCACACAACGGTTGTACATGTTCGCAGCGCGAACCATCCATTCGCCCTCGGCAGGGTTGTGGCTCGTTGGCTTCTCGACGTAGACGTGCTTTCCTGCTTTGCACGCCATAATCGTAGCTGGCCCGTGCCAGTGATTGGGAGCCGCACAGACCAGCATGTCGACTTCTTTGTCATCGAGTATCTTGCGAAAATCGGAAACAGATTTTCCAGCCGATCCATTTTCGGCTAAGAACTTTTCTGCCGCCGCTGCCCGACTTCGATCAACATCGCAAGCGTACTTGATCTCAACCCCCGGCATCTTTACTAAATCGGTGGCAAGATCACGTCCTCGCGACCATCCCATAATTCCAATCACGACGCGCTGAGGTTCTTTTTTCTCTTCTTCCGCTGCAGTTACCGTGGCGGATAAGGCAGCAGTCCCGGCAGCGCTGACCTGAAAGAATTGACGACGATCAAACATGGTGTCATACCTGATTATTTGAGTACAGTTTTATCGATAACTTTCGTGACCGTTGTTGTAGATGATACCCGATGCCCTTGGTAGGATTCCTCTCACAGTGAACGGTTTAAAAGCATGCAACAGATTTGAAAAAGTGTACGATTACCTTTTCAAAAAAGCAGGCAGGCAGATTTTTTGTGCAAGAAGAAGACTAAAGACTGGATCATTTTCCGTGGAGGCTGATTTGCGTCACCCCAATTCTAACCGATGGGCCAAGCTGCGAAGAGTCACCTGGGAACCCACCGGCCATATTTTGTCGAATGCTGCCGTTTGGTCCCCCTGTGGTACTTGGATCTATTACGATTTGCGCAGCGATCCAGCGGGCAATCGATTCGATGGATCAGCAATCGAAAGGGTGACCGTCGAAAGCGGTTTGGTGGAAACGCTCTATCGCTGCGATGCCAAAGCGAAATGCGGTGTCGTGCTCACATCGCCAACAAGCTCCGATATCGTCTTTATCCATGGCCCCGAGCACCCTAGTCCACAGTGGGATTACGGGATGAGTCGACGCAGTGGTGCTGTTTTCGATACACAACGTCCAGCATCTCTTGGCAGCAATCCCTGTTTGCTCGACGCTCGCGACCTATGCCCTCCTTTTACTGTTGGAGCATTGCGAGGTGGGACTCATGTCCATCAATTTGATCCATGGGGCGAATGGATCAGTTTTACCTACGAAGACGACTACCTCGCTCGTATCAAACGGAATGAATCCAGCAGCACGAAGTTTCACACCAATCAACGCAACATAGGTGTCGCGATCCCGAATCATTATGTTTCGGTCTTGCCACGACATCCTCGTAATCAATCTGGTTCTCATTTTTGCGCAATCG
>JBEGUT010000309.1:0-5578 GCA_041178745.1 Planctomycetota bacterium
CACCTCCGGATAATCGGAATTCATAAATCCTTGAATTCGATGCATTGCAGAGCCTGAAGCGATACTTGCGTTTAGACACTGACAAATAAGGCTGAACCTTTCCATTTACAGTGAACACGTCGCCGAGGAGGCCATCGTGATCTAGGAAATCATAGTAGAGTGTTCCATCCCTATTGAACCGCTTGTCACCAAATATCATCGGGATGTCATACGCATCTGACGGTAGCACTGTGCCAGTCAACGCGGTTTCGATCGCGTCTTTACTTAGGTAGACTCCGGCCAATCCGTGGTAAGCATTGAACCCTGTAATGTCCATTGCGTGATCATGATACCAGCAAGTTGAAACGGACTCGCTGTAGTCGAGCGAACCATTCAACAGAGGAACCGTGTTAGGATAGAAATAGTCTCGTTCCCTACCTGGATCGATGTAAAAAGTGGGAAACCCGTCGGCATGCGACGGAGAGTGTCCGCCATGAAGGTGAATCGAGGTTTCTACGTTAAGCTGATTGGAGGCCCTAACAACAATTGGCTGTCCGATTTGCGTTTTAAAGGTAGGTCCAGGAACTATTCCATTATACGACCATACTGGAGTCTTAACTCCGGGAATAAACTCATGGATCGTCGGAACAAGGTTGAGCCGATAATATTGCAACGGAAATTGCTCGTACTGACTCAAGCTACTGAACTCCGGAGCTACTCCATGAAAACATTCGCCTGGTACAAAAGGAGGTATGGTCTTTCCTTTGACTCGTGCTGATGCCAGCGGACTAAGGACAGCAGGAATAGGCAAGGGAACCTGAAATGGAACGATCGTAAAAGGGCTAGGGGGTGGATCGTCAGCAGGTGGCTGAGCAAAACACAAAGAACTCATTGCACCCACTGACGGAATGATAGCTGCTCCGCCAGCAGCCAATACCGTAGAACGGCGTAAGAATTCTCTTCTGTCGACATCCTGGCCAGAAGACAGGTTTGTTACTTTTTTCATTACAATTCTCATGGTGCTCAGCTACAGGGTTAATAAACTGCTTGTCAATCCAAAATGTTATTGCCACTCACCAAATGCTGTAAGCCTCAGCCTGGGTGGTAGAGGTAGCTAATCGTTAGATCGGCATTGATTTGCTGCAGAAGATATTGTTGCGCGCAGTCAAGAGAGGTAGTAGGCGCATCCTGGGTATTATGGTTAGGCGACAGGATCTGTAAAGTCCTTTGCACGAAGATACCTCACCATTTTCAGCGTCCCTGCATAATAAGTTCGCATTGCCATTCCCCTTTCTTGGTGTTGAATCCATTACTTTGGGGCAAATCTCACATTTTTTGATGCGAAACGGCAACTTCATCGATTGACAGAATGCGTCTCCCAGACATTCTGGAATTATCGCCATAAAGTCTAGCATAAATCGGCAACCGCCCAATCTATGCGAATAAAAAACACCAGGTGCTCGATGAAGTCGTCCGTAGTATTTTCCGTTTTATTTGTGATCTTAATTCTCGATTTTGCAAGTTCGGCATCCGCACAACGTCAAACAACTACACCACCGCCACCACCTCCCCCTCTTCAGTCACTGCGGCAGGTTCCCGTTCCTAGACCTTCAAATCTATCCAGTTTTGTTGCCAACGAAATAGCTGCAATCAGGTTAGGAAAAGCACTATTTTGGGACATGCAGTTGGGTACTGATAACACAACTGCATGCGCCAGTTGTCACTTCCATGCTGGTGCAGATAATCGAAGTAAAAATCAAATCAGTCCTGGTTTGCTTCGTGTAGATGCGCAAGGTAATCCGGCACCCGATACGTCCTTTCAAGTGGGTGGTCCCAACTATACTCTCAAACCTACGGACTTTCCCTTTCATAAGCTGAAGGATATCAATAATGCCAGTTCAACTGTACTTTCTGATCGGAATGACATTGCCAGTTCTCAGGGTGTTTTCTTTCGCCAATACCTAGGTTTGGACGCTGCAAAGAACGAGGTCAGCTTACCGATATATGATGAGGTATTTCATGTAGGTAATATCAATACACGACGTGTTGAACCCCGGAACACACCTTCAGCGATCAACGCTGTTTTCAATCTTCGAAATTTCTGGGATGGTCGCGCCCAGGACATCTTCAATGGTGTGAATCCCTTTGGACTTCGAGACAGCCAAGCAGGAGTATTTTATGCAGATCGGCCTAGTCAAGTTAGAAAGGTTGCTGTCGCCATCGACAACAGTAGCTTGGCATCGCAGGCTTCCGGTCCACCATTAAGCGCTTTTGAAATGTCATCGGCTGGTAACGTTTTCCCAGAGCTTGGAAGACGTATCCTATCCAAGCGACCTTTAGCACTTCAATTGGTACATCCGGAGGATAGTGTTCTTGGCGCACTGAGTCGCGGTCAGGCTCCGGGATTGTCTGTGACCGATTATGCACAATTGGTTCGCGAAGCATTTAAGCCGGAATGGTGGCAAGGAACTTCTAATGTTGAGATCGATTACATTTCAGGTACATCCTTTGGAACCGCTCATGCAGATTCGTCTGAATCCTTGGCCAAGGCGACTCAGGGACCGAAGACGGGTGCCACCAAGGTGACCTATACCCAAATGGAAGCCAATTTTAGTCTCTTCTTTGGACTGTCTGTTCAGCTTTATGAATCGCTTTTGGTTTCCGATCAAACGCCCTTCGATCGATATGCGGAGGGAAATACTTCAGCCCTCACATTGCAGCAAATTCAGGGTTTAGATTTGTTCTTCAATAAAGGTAAATGCGCAACCTGTCATCGCGGTGCTGAATTCACTGGAGCTTCTGTTCAAAGCGCAAAAATGAGTCGTATTGAGCGAATGATCATGGGAAATGGCCAAAGCGGAGTATACGATGGAGGATTTTACAACATCGCTGTACGTCCAACACTTGAGGACCTCGGTGTTGGTGGCTTAGATCCTTTCGGCTTTCCGTTATCGGAAGCTAGAGTGCTAAGCCTTTTCGGCCCAACGATGTATCAAGGCTTAGTCGGCGTACCACCCAACCTATCCTTGACATCGGGCGAGCGTGTCGTGGCCGATGGCGCATTCAAAACACCAGGTTTACGAAACGTTGAATTGACTGCTCCCTACTTCCACAATGGTGGACAGCGAACCCTGCTTGAAGTGGTTGATTTCTACAATCGAGGTGGTGACTTTGCAGCACAAAACGCAAGTAATCTCGATGCCGACATTACAAAACTTGGACTGACCGCCAAAGAAAAGGATGCAATAGTAGCGTTTCTTAAAGCGCTTACCGACGAACGTGTCAGGTACAGAAGAGCCCCGTTTGACCATCCTCAGTTACTGATTCCGAATGGTCATGTAGGAGATACATTCACCGTTTTGGACTACGGCAATGGAGAAGCAGTGGACTCGATGCTTGAATTGCCCGCAACCGGCCGCAATGGCGGCACTCCATTACGCAATTTTCTCGAATAGCCGACAGATAAGTAGTCTGGGCTTTCGTGTCATGAGTACTTAAAAGCAATCCAAGACCCTTTTGGATTGCTTTTATTTTTTTGAATCCAAGCCACGCCGTTGAGCAATAGTTAGGGAATAAGCTCATCCACTGCCTTCGAACGACACAAATAAAGTGTAATATCGGAGGAAGAACACTCGACATTCCTCATCCTGCGATCTATCTCGAACACTAGGGTGTTGGATCTGGAGGTCTCCTGCGTCTTTCATAACGTCCCTAGAAGGCACGTGGCTGTCGCGCACGTCCAATCGTCGCGCTGATGGACCTACTTTGGAGGAATGCATTTCCAAGAATGAGATGACTCCATTCTCTAGCACGGCTTGGTCCATCTTTCTGCCTCCATCACAGGCGATCTTCTCGAGAACGCTTCTGGAGTCTTTCCATCAACCTAAGCTTAAAAGCTTCGGTATGTCCTACTGGCTCAGAAACGATCGATCACTTACCTTTATACTGGATGTATTCCTTATAACCTCGTTGGACTGCTAGTGAAAACGTAAAGCATTTACACCATCAGGATGCACTAACTTTTTCTCATTTCACTGAATCCAACATCTGGTTACGTCTCCGTAATTTGCCCAATCAAAGAAAGCTAGAACGCGAACTGGAAGGGACTCCAATCGACGGAAATGAAAGGTCGAGCGGTTTCCGGTAGAAGTTATATTGGTTTACGCTTTGGTTCCTAGAAGCTTCGTCGGAGATTCGAAATGCAAGAGGTAAACGGTGACGACCCTTTCGATCTTGCTCGGTTCCTTCAAGCTCAGGACGTAATGTTTGACATCGCCTTATCGGAGATCAAACGCGGCCGGAAAATCTCACACTGGATGTGGTATATTTTCCCACAACTTCGTGGCCTTGGTTACAGTTCCAGGGCGATTCATTATGGCATCACTGGAACAGATGAAGCCCGAGCCTATCTCGCCCACGAATTGCTTGAGCATCGCTTGATCACCATTTGCGAAGCTGTACTAGATATCGAACAGAAATCTGCAATAGAAATTTTCGGTGAACCGGATGACATGAAGTTACGATCCTGTGCCACCTTATTCGCGCAGGTTTCGAAACCCAACTCCGTATTTCATAAGATTATCGACAAGTACTTTGATGGAGTATTCGATCAACGAACGATGGAGTTGCTCGGTCATCATTGATCGGACCAAGACTCGCCTTTGCAATAGAGAGCGAATGTCGATTCGAATCAGACCTTTTAGAAGATCAGTTCCCTATTCTATGTGGATGCCCTACCAACGCGTAGTAAGGCAATTACACGTAGAGTCGCTGGAGCATTTCACCAACTGCAGGCGTCAGTTGATCGCGGCGACGAAGTTCATCGAATCGATCTAATAAATCCTCGGGACGCGAGCGAGCTTTCTCCGCTCCGCTCAAGTCGGCTACTCTTTCCCCCTGGTGCATCATGATGATTCGATCTCCTAGGTGAACCGCTTGGTGCATCGAATGCGTCACCATTAAGGTTGTTAAACGATCACGCGAAACGATCTCATGGGTCACTCGAATCACTTGGTCTGCTGAACGGGGATCCAGTGCAGCGGTATGCTCATCCAGCAACAGCAGATCTGGCTTTTGCCATGTAGCCATCAGCAGCGTAATGGCTTGGCGTTGTCCTCCAGACAAACTACCGATCGGGTTATCGAGTCGATCCTCAAGTCCCATTTTTAGAGACCGAATGCGCTCCGCAATCTCATTTCGTAACTGCTTCGATTGCGACCAGCCCAGTCCACGTGTCATCCCCCTTCGAGCCGCCAAGGCGAGGTTTTCGACAACTGTCATCGTCGGAGCGCTGCCAGAAAATGGGTTCTGAAAGACTCTTCCGATCCTTCGAGCACGTCGATGTTCGGGCAAGCGAGTAATATCCTCGCCCGCCAGTTCAATTCGACCTGAATCGACATAGAAAACACCTGCTACTGCATTGAGCAAAGTTGATTTCCCAGAGCCATTGGTGCCAATGATATTTACAAAAGAGCCCGGCTCCATCGCTAACGAAACTCTTTTTAACGAGCGAACTTCGTTTGGAGTGCCAGGATAAAATGTCTTTGTAATCTCAGTGATTTTCAGCATGTTCGACACCTCCAAGATTCAACTTTGTGAA
>JBEGUT010000310.1:0-5567 GCA_041178745.1 Planctomycetota bacterium
ACTTGTAGCTGACGAATCGTGGTAGGAGATTAGGCATGCTGGAGCAAGGGGGCTTTGCTACATGCCTTCGAATGTGAATCGCTGTTTGGTGTGTTGCTTTTTGGTGTTTTGGAGGAATGGTGCGATGAGACTCGGCAGTGTGCTGATGATTCTAGCATTAGTCGTTGCTTCGGTTTCAGTAAGCGATGCTCAAGAGTTGGTCGGTATTCATGTTGTGCCTCATCGGCAATCCGATCAAATGCGATATCGGCGTGCACCTGATAGGAGTTTGGGTGCGCGAGTGGAATTGATGTTGCGCAACAATCGTTCCGAGCCGTTGAAGCTGACTCGTGCTACGTCGATCTTACATGATGATCGGACCGCGAGCGATTTGGTGAAGGAGAATATATGGGCTTGGCATAATACACCGGAGGTGTGGCTGGAGGATTCGGTGGAAGTCCCTGCCGAATCGCTCTTTGTGCTCAGTTACAATAGCCGCAATGAAGTGTGGGGTGTTGGGACGAAGCATCGCTTGAAGTTTGCGGCAGCAACGGAGCCAGGCAAGGAAGCGATTGAAATAGATTATGAGTTGACTAAGCCGCAGCGATGGTTGTCAGCGGTGACCTTTCTATCGGAATCAGGTAGCCCGCGCCCTGATCACGTCGTGGTGCATGTTGCTAACGATGGAGCGACACCGGTAAAGATAAGTGGCTGTCGGCTATGGCTCCCGGATTCCTCTCAAAAGTACCACGCCTTTAAAGCGCAACCTTGGCTGGAATGGCCACAAAAATTTCCTGCTGATGGGTTGGTTGCAAGCGGAGATCGAGCGTGCCTCAAAGCTCGGATACCGACAGCGCCGCTGAGTTACGTCGTCGTTGAGTTGGAGTTGGAGGATGAGTCTGGGAAGAAGGATTCTGTGTGGGCTCATTTGAGGCTTAAGAGTGAGGCGTTTGATATCAGCGGTGGCTGGGTATCTTCAGCAGTAGGTGGTCGTAGCAGTTTAGAAAGCGAAGAGTTTCTAAAAACGCTAAGTGGCATGCATCTCAACACGGCTCACATTCAAGAGGTCGGAGGCTATACAGACAATAGTGAAATGTACAAGCGATATCCGCTAAAGCGTTTTGCCAAGATGGAACAGCTAGATCGTTACAATCGTGAGGAGATGTTGCCGGAGATTCATGCGGTAGAGTTTATTGGTGAGCCACAGTATGGAGGTGGTCGCCCGATTCCTCCACAGGAAGTGTGGTCGATGCTGGCCCCCTATCAGCCGACCTCGCTGGCGACCACGGTAACACTGAGCGAAGAACGAACATGGCGTTATTACGCGGGCGTTTCAGACTATCCTCATTATGATGCTTATCGAGTTGTCGCACCGGCAGCGGATTCGTGGGGGCAATACGATCGTTGGGATGGTAAGTCGATTCGTTGGGCAGCGCCACTGGAGACCATTGGTGAAATGACACGAAGTTTGCGGGAACTTAGCCGGCCTCGTCCGATCGCTTACTGGTCGCAAGGGGCGCATCATGATTGGGGAAGTTTTTGGACACCGCGTCGTGGCTCGCCCACACCCGCCGAACTGCGCAGTCAAGCTTGGCATGCGTTGGGAAATCGTATTACTTCGCTCTATTGGTTCAATCTGAGCTACAAATCGTTAATGAAGTTTCCCGATCTCATCGTTCCTATTCGGCAAGTGGATCGCGAGATTGAAATGCTTAGAGGGGTCATGCTCAGTGGCGATGCGTACGAGTATCAACGGATGACGGCTGAGGGGAAGCTGCAGTGGGATCTAAGTTCGATCGTATCCCCAGATGCCTTGCTGATGGTGGCCAACGATTTGGCTTACAAAATCGATGAGAAAAAGCGAGAATTCGTTTTTGAAAAGCGGCCTGCGGAATTTAATTTCCGAGCGCCTCCTTGGTTGCAGAAAGTAGAGGCTCTTTTTCGAGTTGACGGAAACGGCGTGTCGGATGTGAAGTGGCGTTTCGAAAACGGTCGTTTCATCATTGAGGATGAGGTTGAGGTCGTAGGGATTTATCTAGCTGGAAGTGCCAAGTTGCGAGATGAAATCCATACGCTCTATCAGCAATTGGTCTTTAAAGAAGAGTCGCTGCAATTCGATCCAGGAAATAATTCGAAGGATCTGGAAACTTTGCGAGGACTGTCGAAAGAAAAGAATGAGTAAGGATAGGAAGTAAAGCGGCATTGTTACGGATATCTTGCGACAGGGAATGACGGGATGGAATGGTGGTAGGGAAACGAGGACGGGTTGTTATGCGGAGGAGCGAGTATGGATGGTCAAGGAGGCAGAGTTGGTGCAAAGCAGGTAACGGCTGAGCAAAAAAAGGGAATCGAGTTATTTAGTACAGAGAAATCGCTAAGGATCAACGCATTTGCGGGTACGGGTAAGACCACAACGCTGCGGATGATGGCGGAAAGTACGTCACGTCGTGGCTTGTATCTTGCCTTCAATCGATCGGTAGCAGATTATGCTTCGCGACTCTTCCCGAAGAATGTTGAATGCCGAACCATTCACTCGTTGGCTTATCGCCAAGTGCATAGTCGTTATCGTTCCGACGAGAAAATGATAGGTGCCCTGAACCGAAACCAGGTCGCTGGCCTATTGCCCTTCAAAGAGCTCTCGTTTTCAAATGTCAATCTGAATGAAAAGCAACTGGCAAGTTTGACGCTGGCGACCTTAAAGGTATTCATGCACAGCAGCACGAAAGAAATCAAACCGGCTCATATGCCAGAGTGGGGAGTGCTGAGCAAGTTGAGCCAAGCCGAACGAAAGAGCTTGGCGACAAAAGTCGCGCATCATGCTAACCAACTTTGGCAATTGATGTGTGATCCAAAAGATAAGACTCCTCTTGGGCATGATGGTTATCTTAAGCAATGGGCTCTCAGCCAACCAACGCTTGATACCGATTTTGTTTTGCTTGATGAAGCCCAGGATTCAAATCCTGTGATGCTCGATGTTCTCGCTAAACAAACAGCGCAAGTCATCTATGTGGGCGACCGGCATCAGCAGATCTATCAGTGGCGTGGTGCCGTGAATGCTATGGAGCAGATGGAGACAGATCAGTCGACTTATCTCACCCAGTCATTTCGTTTTGGAGAAACGGTAGCGGAAGTGGCTAACCGGATTCTGACTTCGCTCGGTGAGTCGCAGTTACTGCGAGGTAATCCAACCGTTCCTACGAGGATCGGAAATAATACGCCCAACGCAATCATCAGTCGAACCAATGCGATGCTTGTAGCCATGGTACTGAGGGAATTACAAAAAAATGGTCGCCCGTTTGTTGAGGGTGGTACTCAAGACCTGCTTCGACTCCTGGAAGGTGTACGCACACTACAGCGAGGTCAAAAATGCGATCAGCCTGAGTTTTTCGGATTCAAAAATTGGCAGGAGTTCGTGCAATTCTCTAAGAGTGATGAAGGGCTGGAGTGGCGAATGCTGGTAGGTTTAGTCGAAGACTACACAGTCGATCATTTGCTTGGCACGCTGAACCGCGTCGTTCAGAATGTACGTGAGAGTTCAGTGGTGCTGTCGACAACTCATAAAGCGAAGGGGCGCGAATGGGATCATGTGGAGTTGACCGATGATTTCAAAATTAAGCTTCCATCCGATCCGAAGGATTTGAAGGACTATGATCGCGAGGAAAATCGTATCGCCTATGTCGCTCTAACCCGGGCGAAGCTGTCACTGCAAATTCCTGAGGAATTACTGAAAATCTTGCAGGAGTCGGAACCCGAAAACAAAGAATCATCCGATGATTCCGGGGCGCGAAAAACTTCCAAGAAGCGAACTGCAGCAAGTTCAAGTAAAAAGAAAACGCCAAAGTAACGGACTACGGAAACTGCAATCTTGGAAGGAGCAGAGACTATTGACTCGCTTTATCGCGAGCGGAGAGTCGTAAACCAGTCGTGTGGGATGCAGAGGGGCTGAGTATGACTTTCGCTTTGCGCACGTTAGCGGTTTCAAGACAGCACATACCGAGATATTCGTGATCTCCAAAGTCGGGCATACGCTGGGACTTGGCAATCCAGGGATTCCAGACAACGGTCGAGCGAGAATTTTCTGGGATTAGATTGATTTGCCGATGCCACTTGGAGTCATTTAGCTGAATTTGATTTGGTGCACCATCATAAATACGATCGGTTTCTTCAGTGAAGCGTATGGGTTGGTGCGTGGCGGGGTGATGCTGACCGGTGAGTTGGTCGAGGAAGGGAAGCGATTCCAAGCAGCCTTGGACTTCCACTGAATCGATCGCGCCGATCGCGAAGTAGGTGTGCAGGGCTACTTCGAATTCTGTATCTTGCATGGAGGAATTGCGGACCGATAGCTGCGCCACTAAATCGGTACCGAAACGAACTGTGTAGGTGAGTTCAAAAGGTTTTTGCTGCAATGTGAGTTGAACTGTCAGCACATCATCTTGGTAATTACTCGCAGTAAACTTCCATTGGGATGTACGTGCCCAACCATGGGCTGGAAGGCTACTGTCGGTAGGATGATTTCCAAACCATGGAAAGCAGATAGGGATCCCACCTCGGATCGCCTTGCCGAGCATGTAGTTGGATTGCTGGCTCATGAACAGAACTGGTTTCTCGGTTTGTTGAGGATGAAAGTGAGTGATGTGAGCGCCGTTGAGAAAAATGGTTCCCTGACATTGCTCGGTGCTGATTGCGGCGTAAATCAGGCCACTGGGATGAATGCGAAAGGAGAGTCGAGAGCCTAAACCGAACTGTTGGTTGAGTTGATCGATTTGTTGAGATGCATTCATGTGACGAAGCGATTTGAGTTGAAAGGCGTTTTTGTTTTTAGGGTCGAGCTAGCGAGCAAGGTTGGTAATTGCGAGTGATATTATTTTGCGGCTGGGGAAGTTGCCTGTAACTCAGAGACATCATAGGTGTAGGTGGAATCAATTCCCAGTGGGATTCCAAGAGCCCAGTAGAGAAGGAGAAAGCTCGTCCAGCTGACAAGGAAGACAACGCAGTAGGGTAGCATCATCGAAGTGACAGTTCCGATACCAGTCCCTTTGACATAGCGCTGGCAAAACACGACGACCAACGGAAAGTAAGGCATCATCGGAGTCACAATACTAGTGGTTGAATCACCGATTCGGTAAGCGGCTTGAGTGTATTCTGGAGAGATTCCTAGCAGCATGAGCATCGGAACGAAGATGGGTGCCAGCAGTGCCCATTTCGCACTTGCAGAACCGATTAATAAATCTGCAACCGAGGAAAGTAAAATGACTCCGATAATCGCGATAGGGCCTGGTAGTGATTTCAAGCAAGCTGCTCCTTTAATCGCCATGAGGACACCAAGATTGGAGTCGCGGAAGGCACCAATGAAAAGAGCTGCAAAGAAAACAAGAACAAGATAGTAGCTCATCGCCTCCATGGAACGCGTCATACCTTGTATGACATCTCGATGCGACTTAAAGGTTCCTGCGAGGTAGCCGAAAACGATACCAGGAATGGCGAAAATAAAGAAAATCAGTGGAACGATGGCATCCATCAGCGGTGCTGCGGGGCGAGTGCTGGTCAGTGAACCATTGGGAGCACGCAAGGTGGAGTCTGAAGGGAAT
>JBEGUT010000311.1:0-5562 GCA_041178745.1 Planctomycetota bacterium
AAGCAATGTCGCGATGGTTTGACCTTCGGCGGTTCGATCGAGTCGCTCGACACCCCAAGCAGCGATTGGTACGACTCCTTCGAAGGTTCCAGACAACAGAAGTTTCGATCGCTCTAGGAGTTGGCTGTAGGCCGTTGTATCCTTCAATCGATTACCAATCGACTGCGGGCGCAGCGTTGGTTTGCCATTTTCATTTGGCAGAGTGACCCAAGTTAACTGAGTGGTCCGGTCGCTGGCAATTACGCTTTCCATCGCCGCTGCGATGGTTGCTGCTGCTAAACCGCTTCCAACTAGAAGTACCTTCTTCCCTAAAACCGTCTCTCGCTTGGCTCCAGCGACATCGATCCAGCCCGATTGAATCTCCGCAAGCGATTCTGCGCTCGCCAAAGGAACACCTCCTCCAGGCGCAATACCTCGCGGTGAATTACTATTACCTGTGGTATCGATGACAATATCTGCGCGAGCGGTCCAAAGCCCACGACTCTTGGAATCGATCAGCAACCGGAACTCATCCCCTGCCCTCTCATCCCCCGGAACGTCGTCTTCGCGCTGCGTCTGAACACGGCTGATTGACACAATGCGACTATGCACGTGAACGCCGTCGTAGATCAAATCGGTCTTGGCAAGCGGAACGAGATACTGTGTTGCATACTGATGTCCGGTAAGGCACTCATCGGCTGCCGGTGGCTTGAAGTTTTCATCCTGTGCCGTAAGTGCCCTCAGTCCTAGCGGGCTGCTATTTTCATTAAAGGGCGTGAGCATTTTGACATGCCCCCACTTGAGCACATTTCCGGCGACTTTACCCTGATCGAACAGGAGAACATCGTATCCGAGAAAACGCGCATACAACGCCGCTTCAATTCCAATGGGACCAGCACCTAGGATGGCTACTACGGCCGGTGCGTCGATTTCAGGATCCCAATCCGCCATACGATCTCCCCTGTTTTCTTTGATCAATTAAAGCTTTTCAACGCTTTGATATTTTTCAGTGCATCAACGGACTCAGATTAACGCATCCATCCGATTTAGGGCAGACCTAGAAATCGACAACAGACTGCCATCGATGGTTGCATGCGGCCTATTTCCCTGAGAATTGAATGTTTTCTTTCGCCATTTGCGAACTCGGAATTTACGACACCGAGTCCCGTGAAATCGCAAAAGCTTAGCCGTTCTGGAATGTTCGTCCTCGATCAGGCCGAAATGCCTCTAAGGAAACTCGAGGCTTGCGATCGCACATCATGTCGACCATCGCCTCGGCGGTACCACATGATAAGTGAAGTCCGCTGCGAAAATGGCCTGCAGCGAACCAGAGATTCGGATGAAGCGATAGTCGACCCAAGTAAGGCCAACCATCGTAGGAACCCGGTCTTAAACCAGCCCATGACCTCACCGGTGCAGTCGGCAATGAATCACTCAGCAACGACCTTGCCCATCGCTGCAGCGAATTCAAAACTTCTTCGGTTGTTTCACAAACAAATCCAACTTCCTCTTCGCAGGAACCTACCAACAGATAACCGTCATCGCGAGGAACAAGATAGCGATGCCCTTCATTGATGATTCGACGCAGCAGTGGTTTCGATGTTTGAAAAAGTAACATCTGACCGCGCACTGGCATGATTCCATTAGGACAACCTACTTGCTCAAGCATACGCTGCGTCCATGCTCCGGCGGTAAAGCAAAAATGATCTGCTTCTATCAAACCTTGCAGTGACGAAACAGATTGCACTTTATCTCCTTTCCAATTGACACCCTGAAGTGGATTGTTCTCATGAATACGAACCCCCAACTTTAGACAGGCACTTACCAGTGCCTGAAGATGTCTTGGATTGCGCAACTGGCAATCCTCTTCAACTAACCACGCTTCAGTATCGACCTCCATGGGCTGAATATGCGCCAGCGATGGCTCGTCTTCGCATAAGCTCTCGCCTTTTACCCGTCTAGATCCAATCCCTTGCTCCGTCCAGTGCGAGGCCTGAGCGAGAAGTGTCGCTTTTTCGGCGCGACTTCGAGCGATGTACCATCCACCGCAGCGGCGAAAACCATTATCGATTCCGGTTTCTTCAAGTAACCTTTCTGCCCAAGACCTATGAAGCGAATGACTATAACCTCTCAGCAACTCATAGGGATCGTCTACACCCTGCATCGCGGCCGCAGTCAAAATACCAGCGCCCGCCCAAGAGGCTCCTCGACCAACGCGCTGCGAATCAAGCAGTTCGATTTGCCATCCCTCATGCGCGAGTCGATAGGCAATCGACAACCCAATAACTCCACCACCGATGATAACGCACTTCACAAGTCCTGCCTCCTCGCACCGGCAGATTCGCCAGCGACTTGCGTTCCCTTCAAGATCCTTTCGCAAACGTCCAACAGCTGCTGGCTTGCCTTCTCCGAGCGACCCTCTTCATGAAGCCTTTGCTCTCGGATCCCCTGCACAACTCGCTCAATATCATCGCGACTACGAATACTTTGAAGCGTTGGCAATTCGTAGATAGATAGGCCAAGTGATTGAGTGCGAGCCTTGATCTTCGCCGAAGACTCTGGCAAAGCTTCGTCGCTGTCAGGAAAAAACAATCCTTCATGCCAACTGCGCAGACCGAGTAAGTAACAATCGCAAGAGGTTGTCGCTCCCACCACAACATCAACTTTTCCCAGCTGGACGAGGGCTTCCTCAACGATTGCTGGAGCGAGCCCTTCACAGTCCGGGAAGGCTAGAATGATCGGCGCGTGACCGCCGCGAAAACTGTTCAAAAAATAATTTCCGTAAAATCGATCCTTTCCGCGATATGGCGTTAGGTCGACCTCCCAACTTGGCAGTGCTTGGGCGATACCAGGAAACTGCGAATGACTCTTACTGTCTTCAGGAAGCGATACTGTAGCCATTGTTCCGGAATCGAGCAGTAACGTTTTCGAGACGGCTAGATCATCGAGACAATGGCAGTAGTACGCTGCTAATGCTCGAAGCAACTCCTGAACTGCGGCTGAACCAATCTGTGAATAAAAACTTCCAGACGCCGCTCGGGGGGATTCACTTGCGGTCGTGATGCCTAGTTTCGGGGCCCCTTTCCAGCGACGTAGCAACCGTTCAAGCTGCGACTTCTTGAAACCCGCTTTCAACTGAATTCGTCCCTCGATTACCACCCAAGGAAAGCAGCAACCGTAACGCTGCAGCCACTCTTGGGGCGCTTCCTCTGCTGACCGGTGAGTAGCCGGAATTCCCATTTCCTCCAGCCACGCAAGCACCTCAGGCAGGGGCTTTTTGGTGAAATCGTAGTAAACCTGGAGTTCCGGAATCATGGAAAAACCGAAAAATTAATGGGTGAAAAAAGGGGAAGCGTTGTTCAAAAATAGGCTCCCATCCTGGTATCTTGATGGGACTCAAGGAGGCCGGAAGGCGGAAATTCGGCTTCCGTGTATACCGAATGTATCGTTCGCGACGATGATTCAACAGACTCGATCACTTGTTGATGCCCGCATTAAGACAATGTGGCTCAACGATATTTCGGGTTTTGAGCCAGCGAACGATCAGCCCGATCCGAAATCAGCCCAAACGAAGTCAATTGGAGTGGAATTCTTGAATGAACATTAGATGGTTTGAATGGATTTTCGAGCCGCTTTAGGTGTAGCAGGGGGTTGCAACCAAGAGATCACAAGGAGATCTGCGACTAGGATCCACAGCGAGCACCAGGAATGAATCGGGTAGTTACAGGTACTTTCGAAGTGCGTGCAAAAACTATGATGAACTCCCACAAGCTCGGTATATAATGAAGTTGGGTGTCCCGAAACAGGCATACGATGCAGGGAAAGTTGTCACATCACCAAACCGACTCGACGTAACAAGTGCCATTGGTGAGATGACGCGTTGTGTGCGACGCAATAGGCAATGGGAATGGCCAAAGTAAACACCGAAAAATTTATTGAACTGGTGCGCAAATGCGGGCTAGTGGATGCTGAGATTTTCGAAGTATCCCTGGAGGAATTTCGCACAAAAAGCGGTGGGCAATTGGATGACAATCCAGATGCACTGGTCGATTGGTTAATCGAGCAGAAACTGATTACTCGCTGGCACGCCGACAAGCTGGTACAGGGAAAGTACAAAGGCTTCTTCCTCGGCAAGCATAAGCTGCTAGGTCACCTCGGGACCGGTGGTATGAGCAGTGTGTATCTGGCCGAACACAAAGCTATGCATCATCGGCGCGCCATAAAGGTCTTACCTAAAAGTCGCCTGGGCAACTCATCTTACCTAGCTCGATTCAAGCTGGAAGCGAAAGCGATCGCTGCACTAAACCATCCGAACATTGTACGAGCCTTCGACATCGATCAAGAGAACGATACTCACTATATCGTCATGGAGTATGTCGACGGAGCCGACTTGCAAACGATGGTTAAGCGGCGAATGGAGAAGTATAAAGATCAGCCGGAAAAACAATTTCTCGATTTCGGTGTAGTAGCTAACTACATTATCCAATCTGCCCATGGCCTGCAGCATGCGCATGACATGGGGCTGATTCATCGCGACGTCAAGCCTGCAAACCTTTTGGTCAACAGCGAAGGTGCCATCAAGATTCTCGACCTAGGCTTAGCATTGTTCTCCGACGATAGCCAAGCTTCATTAACGATCGACTATAACGACAAAGTTCTTGGAACCGCTGACTATCTCGCTCCTGAACAAGCACTCAATAGCCACACGGTCGATCACCGCGCGGATATTTATGGGCTCGGCTGCACAATGTACTTCTTGCTAACCGGTCACCCACCATTTCCTGTAGGAACCATTGCTCAACGTATCGCCAAACATCAATCGACAATGCCTCCCGACATTCGCGCCGAACGCCCAAGTTGTCCGGGCGAACTGGAAGGCATTTGTTTCAAGATGATTCAGAAGGATCCAAAGTATCGCTATGCCAACTGCAACGCCGTCGCAGAAGCACTGGAGCAGTGGCTGGTAAAATACAAACAAACCGTAGCGGCGAAAGTGGCTGCAAGATCGGGAATCGATTCTGCGGTGGGACTGCCTGGAACACCTGCTCAAGATCGCCCTGGCTCTTCACCTCGCAGTGAAAGCGAAGTGGACACCGTCAATAACGCAGCGGGAGATACTCAAGGAGGACGCCCCAAATCGGGTCTCTCTACTTCCGACAGCGGTGTGATGCTTCCCGTTAATCTCCAGAACTCGGACTCATCGGTCAGCAGCACCATTGACCTGGAAGCGGAAATTGCTCGCAAGCTTCCCGCAACCAACCGATCGGGCTCCAAGACAACCGACACCCAAAAGTCCGCCAAACCCGCTCCAAACTTGATACCCAAACCTGCTGAGACACCCACCTCTGCAGTCCAGCCAACTCCGCGAGTTCAAGCCAACACTTCTCCGACTGGCTCCCGTCGTTTTAGTCGCTGGGTAACGATCGGGGGACTTATCATCATGTTTATCACCGCCGTAGCCCTCGGAGTTATTTTAGCTCGCTGGTTCGATGGTCGGTAGTTGGTGCCCTGTGGTAGCCCAAACTGCCCCCTCGCTTCAAACCAACCCTTGCAAAGGGACCTCATTAGTTTCTTTAACTGCAA
>JBEGUT010000312.1:0-5516 GCA_041178745.1 Planctomycetota bacterium
GACCTTCTGCAGCTCGTCGACTTCCTTTTGCTTCTGTGCGGCGGCGTCCTTAGGGTTTACCTTGAGGCTGTTGACACCCCCTTTGATAAACTCGTCCACCCATTTCTCGACGTCGGACTGCTTAAGATCATTAGCCCGGCAGAAATCGACGAGAGTGACCTTGCCTTTGATGATGTCCAGGACCGCATCAGCCTTACGCTTACCGGTCCAGCGTTGGAATTCGACCACTGAACTACCCTCAAAACTTGCCATAAATGAACCTCCTCTATAGCAGCTTTGGTGGTCTACTTGAAACGGGGAGCACTATAGCCTCTCGGTGTTGTATTCGTGACGCCATGCAGCAATCTTCCTGCGAGCGTCAGCAATGTCGTTTTAATGGCCCATTGTTCCTAGTCATATCCATAGTCTTATTCCTAGTCGTTATGGCTCAACTAGGATGTCCGGTCCTTACGGGGTGCACTACAGCGTCTACAAAAGGAATCGACGGCGCGATGATTCGAGATTTGAGGGCCGAATGCCTGTTAAACCGTTTTGGAAGCGTGCTGCGCACGCCCCACACGATTCAATGGCTATCCGATAACGGACCATGCTACGCGGCCTGTGAAACTATGGTTTTCGGAAGAAGCATCGGCCTTGATGTCTGCACAACGCGCCCTATAGTCCAGAGAGTAATGGCATGGCTGAAGCTTTGGTGAAGACCATAAAACGTGATTACGTCGCAATGAGCGATCTTCCGAATGCAACAGACGTGATGAGGAGAGTTTTAGGATGGTTTGAAGACTACAATCAATACGCGCCGCACAAAGGTCTTGGCATGAAGTCGCCAAGGGAATACATCAGCTCAATAACGGCTGACTAGGCTGTCCGGTTTGACGGGGGCAACTCCAGGGGGCAATTTTTTGGAATCGGAAAATCTGCAGAGAATGCGCAGGTCACTCTCTGTTAGACGACATAATCCCGCTTCAAGAAACAGTCAAACAACGCTTTCCGCCGCGGAGGGGACATATGTATTTTTTGCGATTAGAGAAGGTGGGTCAGGCCGCTTGAGTGCGATGAATGTTGGGTCGCTTGACTTTTGATATTTAAGTTTACGTGTTAAGTTCAAATACTTTCGGCCACGTTTGACATGGATTCCCTAGACTAACATGTAGCGACATCGTTGAATTTTCGGCAATAATTGTCGCAGTTGTCCTGTTGAATGGGGAGTTTGAAATCTGGTGACGGCAAATTCCTTGAGGATATCGAGTGTGGTCTGAAAGTATCGAGTAGATTCGTTGTGGTGTGAGTGTCGGACTTGCTGCTACCAGCTGATCCCTAAGATGCCTTGCCCGAAATTCTGAGTTCTGTTCTTCTTTTTTATCTGGGTAGTGGGACAGAGTTCCGGTCAATTGCCCTTCGCAGTGGTTTGCATGAGTGATGATGCCTTTATCTGCTTCCAGTATGTTGGTGCCTGCGGCATTGAATTCAACGGAAATTGACTCGCCTTTTTTGTCTGTGATGAGCAAGTTTGCTTTTCCCTTGATTTTCAAGTTAATAATCAAGGGTCTTATTTCTGCGATGCTAGGTTGAGATAAACAAAGTAGCCCAAGTTGATGGAAGTCCAGGCCTTCTGTGGAGCCTGCGCTGCTATGAATTGAGTTTCGAAAGAGGCTGATTCCAGTTCCCCAGAGGCCATAGCCAAGGAGTTCTCCTGGGTATGTCAGCACGGCGATATGTGGCGCGTCTGTGGGGCGCAAAATCAATAATATATAGTCGCGCAAGCTGGTTGCGCTTGTGTCCTTCGTCTGGCCGGAAATTGTTTTTGCTCCAAGCGTGTGCTTTGGTGCAACTGCGAAAGAAGTGCATTCATCATGTTCGTGCGAACCGGTATTTTGGGTGGTCGTCGAACGCGGTAGCTCTAAGCCTGTATTTGTCAGCGCAGATCCTATTCCGGCGCTGAAATCCATTGCATTTTTTCCTCGGCTTGCAAAAAGTGTTTTGAAATCGGACTCATTAACGGTAGCCCATGCTGAGTGGACCAGTCGGTGCACATGGTCTGGTCGTTCACTTAGGACCCAGTTAGCGTAATTTCGGCCGCATTCAAATGCAGTACCTGAGAATGACAAAACTGGAACTGGCCAGTCCCCTGTGGCGGAATCAACGGCTTGGCTGATCCGCGGATTGCTATTAAATGCAGTTTCTCGAGCAAATAAAATTTCTGTTAACTGTCGCAGAATTCGCCATTTGCTTCTAAGCGAATTAACTTGCTTGCGAACGTTCGTTAGAATGGTTTTCGTCATGCGATACGTTCCCGCTTAAATAGAGCGTTCGATTAGTTGAGTTATCTTTTTTGTTGCATCGCCACCTGAAAAAAACAGTGATCTTCGCTCGAGTTGGGTACGCTTTTGAATGCTTGCCTTTATAGTCCGGTTTGATGGGATCTGAAGTAACGCAGACTGCAGGGAGGATTTGTCGTGTATAAACCGTGTCAATTCATAATGCTCGGTGATCATCTCAATCGGGCAGCTTGGGTTTGGTAAGATCGTCAGGCACGGGATATCTAGATGAAGAGCTTCGAAAACAGTGGTGGAATAGCAAGTTACTAGTGCGGAGCAGCTAAGAGGTAGGGGTTTGGAGTTCCGACGGTTGATCAAAAACCGCTGATCTGTATACTTTTTTAGCCAAGTTTCCAATCGCTCCTTCGGATGGACCCATATTTCAATGTTGGCATTTTCAAAAACGTCGTTGTTTTGGATTGTCTCGCGAAGCCATTCAAAGACATCAAACTGGTCAAACCCCCATTGATTTTTCCAGCCCTTCTCTGCCAGTGGCTGTGAACAGAATAGGATTTGTTGAGGACTAGTGAGTCGCAATCCTGGGTCATAGCGAGGGCGCGACGCGACAACCGCGTCGAAGAAAGGATTGTGAGTTACCACTATTTTCTCGGTCGGTACTCCATCGCGGATGAGATCCTCTTTGCATCTGTCATCAAGAGCGCAGATAATGTCAGGCAGCAAATCGAAGTTCTGGTCGTGATTTCTGGAAAAACGCGCTCGGTAAAAGCCCCAATAATCCAGTATCGAAATTGTTTTTATGTTTCGTGTCCGGCACTCGGCAATGACTTGCTGCTCCGGGGTCAATACGCCCGGTTTTGGTTGGTAACTTGTCCCGGTGATAACCAGATCGGGCGCTGAGTCGGTGAGCAGCGAGATATACCATTGCCATTCGGAGGTTTCGGCCACGATGTTCCATGGCACTTTTGGATGCTGACGGACCCCAATGGAGGTTGTCGCTCTAACAATTTCAACATTTGTGTGATTAAGGAAACAGTCGGCGACTGGAAGAATTGCCTGAATGCCCCCCTGGTCGTGAGAGAAGAATAGTAGACGCTGCTTTTTACGCATGATTTTAAGCAAGTGTTACTTTCCCTTGCCGCAACAACTCCTGCAAAAGTATGAAATCATGTTCATGATCGATATTGATTTTTGGGGGAGTAATAAAACCAAAAGTCGCTGGCGGCAAGAAGGTTTTGTGCTTTATCAAGGCACTTGTGCGTATGGCATAAATTGCGCCATTCAGTGCGTATACGCGAGGGAGTTTTTGTCGAGGGATTTCGCTGCTGCTGTCCGTTAGTAGTGGCGCAATATGATCCCCACTTAGAATTTTCATTTTGAAGGGATGAGGTTCATCGATTTCTTGGATCGTTACTGCAGCATCGTGGTTCGAAAGTAGGTCCAACATTTGTTTGATTTCCCCAGGACTCCGCATGGGAGAGGTCGGTTGTAACAGTACGATTCGCTCGTAAACCCGTTTGGGTGCAATGCTATTGATGAAGTGAATTATAACATCGATTGTTTTTGTTGAGTCGCCCGAGAGTTCTTTGGGTCGAAGTCCTTGGCTCTCGGCGCCCGCGTGGAGGGCTATGGATTCATACTCACTCGAATCTGTAGAAACGAAGACATCATCTATGCCTTGTGTCTTTTTGGCGACGAAAATTGCATGCTCGATCAGAGTTTTATTATTTAAGCGAGCAATGTTCTTGTGAGGGAAGCCTTTGGAGCCGGAACGGCAAGGGATAAACGCGAGGGTTTTCATGTGAGGTAGTCTACCGACTTCAATTTTCCGCCCGGTGCATCATTGGTGTCGACACGCATTAGCATCAGGGGGCGGTTAATAATATCTTTGTCGCTATTGATGCCACGTTTCATGGTGACGCCTAGCGTGTATCCGGCTTGCTGCGCGAGGTGACTTGTACGTTCTTTGACGGCAGTTACGCCTCCGTAAGGGTAGGATACGAACCGAGGCATCGTTCCCGTTACGGAATGCAAGAACTCCCGGGAGATGACCAACTCTCGCAGGGCCGCCTCATCAGACAACGAAGCTAGAGGCAGGTGATTTTGAGTGTGAGACCCAAGCATTCCGGCCTCAGCTATCCGTTTTAAGTCGGTTATGGACATATAAAAGTCATCGCAAAACGATTTGGGGTCGACACATAGCGCGCAGAAAAAGTGGTCGATCATCTCCTTCCGTTGCTCAGGCGTGATGCCGTAGTTAGTGAAATATTTGATTTTTTGGATCAGATTGCTGTCATACCGCCATTCGTCTTTTAGTTCGCTGGACGGAAAAGGAAACGACTGCATATCGTGAGTTGCGTCTAGGTAACTGGCAACATCTTCCGGGCGCATCTTGCTATAAATGAAATGCAACTTGTGGACATCGTATGCTTCGCGCGTCTGATAGTGCCCAGTGTTGACAAAAAACATGGCTGGTATTTGCTCAGATCTCAAGCAGTCGAAGGCTGCCATTTGCTCTTTTAATCCGTCGTCGAACGTGAGAAGGCAGGCCTTTATTCCCTTGCTAGGTCTTCGCTGAAGGGTTTCCAGGGTTTGCTGTGAGATGAATTCAAAGTGCGTGCCCAGTTCGGTGATCTGATCGCGGATTTCCTTGATCGTGCGAGGATAGATTCCCCATTCAGGTTTTGCGTCCCTCGTGTAATGAAAGTTTACAATTAGTAACTGCATCTGTGCATCGATTCTAAAGTCACTCAGTTGCTGAATTTATAATCTCTTTTTAGGCGATTGATTTGGGTAATTGCTTCTTCGCTCAATCCGGCTGTCGGGATCGTTGAAAGGGCTTTTGACAGGGCAGTTTCGCCGAAGTCTCCTTTGCGACAGAGTCGGCCGACGGATGTATCCTGAGGTTGCGGGATCCTTGATCCGCGGAGGTATTCGATCCCTAGACGCGGTGTTACAGCAATTCCCTTTGCGATAGCTTTCATGTTGATGGTGTAGAAGTTGTCGCCCGGTTCGAGTTCTGGAAGGGCATGGCCTAGGATCCCGCCGGCATCGACTTTTGCGGCAGTGACATGAACGGTTGCTCCGACGAAATGAAGCTCATTGTGGAAGAATGGCCAGAATAGTGTTCCGGAGCCACGATAAAATGGCGAGATTCCGAGGTGTAGGTTGATGATTTTTTCAGGGAAAGCCTTCAGCCAGCCAGCTTTTAAAATCTCCGTCCCAAAGAGGAATATAATTTGT
>JBEGUT010000313.1:0-5509 GCA_041178745.1 Planctomycetota bacterium
ATGAAAGCCCCAAAATCTGCTGGTAGAGTTCTTTGTCTTGCACGATGGTTCTCCTTAGCGGAGAATTCTACCAAATCCACGGAAATGTCGGATGGATCCGAATTTGTTAAAAAACAAACAGGTATAACGAGCCTAATTAAACGCGAAACAAGATTGATGAACCTTTTTGCGACCACTCCATAAATCTTTCAATAACATCTTTTGGGCCGAAATATTAGGTGTAAAAATACTCGTTTGTATCAGAAGTGCCATCAGGGGAGGGCCTTTTTACTCAATCAGTAATCCATTGACTCTTGAGATCTTACCTTTCAACGCCCTGAGCTGCTTTGCTAACTCCACCGGCAGCTCTGGATTCGCATTCAAGTGCAGATCCAGCCATCGCGACCAGGCCCACATGGTTTGCTCCAGCTCGCCCAGAAACGCATCGCCCTCAATTACGGTAGGTTTCCTCCCACCTTCCTGCCTTCGCCCCTGACGTGTAAGCACCTCTTTTTGGAGTCGGTGTCCGCTCCACTTTTTCTCTAGGGCTTCGCGCGTTAATTCGTCTCTTGTTTTTCCTTTTGGCACCGAAATCAATCGCACGAAATGGCTTACAGTCAAAGCATGTCCTTTGTCACGAAAAGCCTTGAACCAAGCTTGCAGCTCTCGTTTCGTATAGCCAATCTCAGGGTTGGCCATGGCCCTGAGCTTCTGAGCAGTGTCGCGGTTGATTTTGTACTGCTCAGCCAACTGGGCAATCATGCCATGTGGCGATGTGGTTCCACAGGCCTTCAGGATCGCTTGGCCAATGGCATAACGTCGCTCAATCTTCTTGATAGCTTCCTCAATGAGGCGTGAATTCTTGGTGGTACTCATTCGTGGCTCATGCCATTCGAATTGAAATCATTTGGGTCAGACGTTACCAATCCTAAATTGCGGATTTTAGAAATGGCGTGTCGATAAGAGCATACTCTGGGGTTGCACCACAAGCCAGGAATTTGGATTGCTGTCGGTACCGATCGACGTGAAAGCCACACCATGACCGATAAAAACTTCCCCTGAAAGCTCGTACAGCCAGCAGATTTTTTCCCGTCTCGTGACCAAAGGTTTCACTGTCCCTGACGATCCTGGAAAAATGGCCGCTGCCGAATTCCCCACAACACGGTGGAAAGCAAACAGCAATTCCACCAAAGTCCTGGATTTGCGGCAACTGCGATGCTGTTGATTCGCTGTAAACTATGCTAAACTCCCACCCCACACCCGAAGACATTAGATATAGGGGTGATTCAAACCAAAGCTTAGTAAGTACCTGATGATTGCGAAACTGCCGGGATCCTGGCTTTCGCTTGTAACCTTCGGTGATTGGGCGTCTGATGGCATATCCTACGGATCGGGATTTAGCAAATGGATGTCGTTTAATAAGTGACAAGACCTAATGAAATCTTTTGCTAAGGTCGCGAAACCAGTAACTCATAAAGTTAGGTAAATTCGAAGCTTATTTGGAAACAGGGGCCACACGATGACCAATCAACCCGACCCGGAATCCGATAATACCCGAGCCCTAAGTCAAACCAGTTCCAAAAACGACTTTCCCAATCCGGCCGATGCACCGACGCTTCAGCCTGCTGCTCAGGGGGCTGCGGGGCATCCTGAAGCCGATACGCTTCCGCCACCATCGGCATCGGCGGGATATTCAGGGGCCGAGGATGCAACGCTTCCTCAGTCCGCAATCAGAGAACCCACGCTCGGAGGGTCGGCAACACAATCGGTCAAGTACTTCGGCGATTACGAACTCCTCAGCGAGATCGCGCGCGGCGGGATGGGCGTTGTCTACAAAGCTAGGCAAGTGAACCTTAACCGGCTGGTCGCCTTGAAGATGATCCTGGCGGGGCAGCTGGCATCCGACGAAGACGTCAAACGCTTCTACACCGAAGCCGAAGCGGCCGCAGCCCTGGAACATCCCGGCATCGTTCCGATCTTTGAAATCGGCCAGCACAACGAACAGCATTTCTTCTCGATGGGCTTCGTCGACGGCGGGAGTCTCGCCGAAAAAATCAAAAACGGACCGCTCCCATCCAAGGACGCCGCTACCTATACGAAGAAAGTCGCCGAAGCGATCGCGTATGCACATAGCAAAGGCGTGATTCATCGCGATCTGAAACCGGCTAATATCTTGTTGGATCGCAACGATGAGCCAAAGGTGACCGACTTCGGTTTAGCGCGACGAACTGAGAGCAACAGCGACTTAACCCGTACGGGTGCCGTGATGGGCACGCCCAGCTACATGCCACCTGAACAAGCCGCAGGTCGCACCGACCAAGTCGGGCCCTTAGCGGACGTGTACTCGCTGGGCGCGATCCTCTATTGCTTATTGACCGGAGGCCCACCGTTTCAAGCATCGAATCCGCTCGATACCCTGATGCAAGTCTTGAAGCGCGAGCCCGTATCGGTGACAGAATTGAATCCTACAGCGCATCGAGATGTGGAAACAATCTGCCACAAATGTTTGCAAAAGGAGCCAACAAAGCGTTATGGATCGGCACAGGAGCTGGCAGATGATCTTAATCGATATATCAGGGAGGAACCTATCCAAGCTCGGGCGATATCTCGTATAGAAAGAGTATGGAGGTGGAGTAAACGCAACCCAGTAGTATCAAGATCTATCGTCACTGCGGTCGCCGCAATCTTTTTCGGTGCTTTTGCCTCGCTGTGGTTTGGAATTAATGCAAAACGATCCGAAGCAAAGGCAATGAACGCTGCGAGTGAATCAGTAAATAACTTGTATGTAACGCACATGCAACTTGCTTTGAATAATTGGCTGTCTGGTCGTCGTGAGGCTGCCGTAAAGATTCTGGACAAATACAAGAACCAAACGAAGAATTCTGAACTACGCGGATTCGAATGGTCCTATTTGGATCGCGTCACTCATTCAGAAATGCATATACTAAGTGGGCATGAGCTAGGGGTTAGTAAAGTCATTTTCAGCCCTGATGGTAAAAGGCTCCTATCATCTGATGGTAACTCGGTCAAGCTTTGGGTTTCATCTACGGGAGGGGAGCAAGCAACCTTTTTACACGAAGGAAGTTGGAATTTCGCTATTAGCTCAGATGGGAAAAAGCTGGCTACTGCAGGTACAGACCAGAAAGTAAAGTTGTGGGATGTCGAGAGCGGCAAGAACATTCGTACGCTAAATATCCATGAACAATATGTCTACGATATCAAACTAAGCCACGATTCCCCCATCATTGTTTCCCCTGGTATAGTTCGTATTTGGGATTTTGATACCGGCAATGTAATTAAAAAATTCGAACATTCGCACGTCGATAGTATTGTTGTAAGTCCGGATGAGAGGAATCTGGTATCGGTGAGTTATAGTCAAGGAACTGTAAAGCTTTGGGATATCGCAACCGCTCTCGAAATAAAGAATCTATCTGTCGAACCAAATGGCGAGGCGATTGCAGGAGCAAGAAAAGTTACCTACAGTCCGGATGGCATGTTACTGGCGACTGCCAGCGATAAGGCTGTGGTACTTTGGGATACGGTGAGTTGGCAACAGAGAACAATCGTCCCTCACCATCAGAGTTATGTGACCTCTGTTGCATTCAGTCCGGATAGCAGATTTTTAGCATGTGCGAGCAAGGACGGAAAAGTGAAATTATGGGATGTCTTAAACAACTTGGAAATAGCCACTCTCGCTGATCGCCCGGGTCCAAGTATAACTTACGCGACAAGCTTGGCTTTCAGTTCGGATGGAAAAAAACTGGCTGTTTCGTGCAGAGACGGAAGTTCGATAGTTTACAATACAATGACAGGAAATGTATTGGCGATGCTGATTGGGCATCGATCCGAGGTAAGTAGTATAGACTTTAGTCCGGATGGGATGCTCCTCGCATCTGCTAGTGCAGATGGAATAAAAATCTGGGATTCCATGTATAAGCCTATGACTGAAGTGACAGACCAAGTCGTCACTAGTAGCCTCGCATTTAGCTCGGATGGCTCCCTTATTACCTCCGCAAGTTCTTGGGATGGCAAAGTAATTTCAAGAGATGTACTAACCGGCCAAGCGTCCATAATTCTAGAGTCTTCACCAGCCATCGCGAGTGCTCTGAGCTCGGATGGCACATTACTGGCAACGGCTAATTCGTTCGATGGATCGGTTAGGCTAATAAGCATTCCTCAAGGATCGGAGACCCTTTTGTACAATCCAAATAGCAAAGAAATAAGACAACTGGCTTTCAGCAATGACGGATTAAAGATTGCAATGGTTAGCGCTAGCGGTACCATTCAATTATGGGATGTTAATACGAAAAAGATTGGCATAAAAATCGCTGAGAATCAAGAAATTAACAGACTTGCTTTTAGTAATGATGGGAAACATTTAGCGGTAGTAAAAGGCTTTAAAAACGTCGGAATTTACGATGTCTCTAACGGGAAAGAGTTGTTACGGATCGATAATGGGAACCAAAAGGTCACAAGTCTTTCTTTCAGCCCGAACAGTGAGTATTTGGCGACGGCAATTGAAGATGGATTAATTAATATCTGGAATGTTGGAAATGGCCTTCTGGCTTCCACGTTAACAGGTCATACCTCGGATGTTTTCAGTTTATCGTTTAGTCCAGACGGTAAACGTCTGGCTTCGTCAAGTCCTAATGAAAGGATGGTCAAGTTATGGGATCTCAAAACTAATCTGGAAGCTTTTTCATTTTCTGGACGCAATTTCGAGTTAGTTTTGTTCAACTCGGATGGGACACGTCTGGCTGCATCGTGCATTGGAGGCATTTTGATTTGGGATGCACGCTCCAGAACCCTGGAAACTGGACTGGAGCAGCAAGCCCTTTGTTTGGTGAAGGGCCTGAAAGAAACAAGTGACTCTGAACAATTACATTTGAAAGCGGTTCAAAGTAATGAGAACTTTTCCGAGGAAGTGCGTTTGAAGGCATCCGGATATGTTCCCTTGTTCTGGCGATGCAAAAAGATAAAGTCGGAAAGTTCCGACATTCGCGGAATTGGTCCAGTGGCGGATGACTCCGCAATGCTACCAATCTATCCAACTACATCCAAGCCTCTTTAATCATCGCTGTCTAATCGGTTGCGGAATAGGTCGTCGCTACAACACAGAAGAGCATTGCACACCTTGCTCGCATCCTGTGTAAACGGTCTGCCCCACATAAGATCCGGGGCCTGTTGGTTGATTGCCTGCGCATATGCAAACCGCTTCAAACGGTCCATTGGAATCAACGCATGGATCGGGGACCGAGACTGGCTCGCGCTCTCTCGGAGAGATCTCCTTCTGCGATCGATTGCAGTCGCCAGATGATCTTCTTGAGCAACCATTGTTTATTGCGGGCGTTGGTCGTCTCGCCGAACACTTCTGCGTAGCGACTGCGAAGCTGGCCCACGGCCATTAGCTCCATCGCGGCGATCTCTTTTCCGACATTCAGTTGCATGTTTTTCTCCATAGAATTTTGGGCAAATCGGTCACGCGGCGAGTTAACCGCCGTGGACGACAGTGAGCACGTTTTCGCCGGAA
>JBEGUT010000314.1:0-5498 GCA_041178745.1 Planctomycetota bacterium
TTGGATGTCGCGCAGTGTGTTGAAATCGCTCGACAGTATCAGTCACCAAGCAGCCAGGATGTCTCCTGATCAATTGAACGCGCGAATCGATTTAGGTGGCGTTGATCGGGAATTGCAAGTGCTTGCTCAAACTTTAAATCAAACCTTTGAACGGTTGGGTGAAGCATTTCAAAGACAAAGACGTTTTACGTCCGATGCTTCACATGAATTGCGTACGCCACTTTCAGTTATTCTTGGCAATCTCGAATTGTCCTTGGCCGATCCGGATCTCAATCCGCAGCAGCAGGAATCATTGGAAGCTGCTCAGCGAGCCGCAAAACGTATGCAGAACCTGATGGAGCATTTACTCGTCTTGGCTCGAGCCGATGCGGGGAAACTGGATCTGAGAAAAGAGGACGTCGATCTTGCACAATCGGTTCGCGATTGCTGTGAACTGCTGCAACCCTTGGCATTAGAAAAAGAGGTAACCATTCATTTAAATCTTAACCCAGCAAAGATGCTTGGTGATTCCCGACTTTTATCTCAAGTCATTATCAACCTTGTCTCTAATGCAATTTACTACAATCGCGCATCTGGCGAAGTATGGGTTACAGTAGAGTCCGAAAACGAAGGGCATTTCCTGAGGGTACGTGACTCAGGAGAAGGAATTCCCGAAACAGCGTTACCTCATATCTTTGAACGCTTCTATCAAATCGATCCTTCTCGCAGTCGTCTCAGTACGCAAGGCACCGAGATTAAAAGTCAAGGATTAGGTTTGGCAATAACCGAAAGCATTGTCAAATCACATGGTGGAACAATCTCAGTCACCAGCGACTTCGGGAAGGGGAGCGAGTTCGTCGTTCGCTTTCCAATTTCCACAGGTGAGCAAGTTAAAGTTGGTACGGCAACGAGTTGAATCACCGCACAGCTAGAATCACTACCTCATGCATTCGTCGACGGAAAATGATCGCAGTGGATTATTTTCGTTCGATGTTGAAGTAATAGGGGCCATCGCGGAACGAATCAGGAAGTCTCAATGGTTTTGTCGACACCGGTAGGTCGATCATCGCAGCTGCATAAGCAGCATTAACTGCCATCGATCCCTGTGCATCGATTTCCCAGGTGCAGTCGTTAAAGCGATTTAGCTTTTTAAGACTCAAAAGCGCTTCCGCGATGTCGAAGACTTGAAGGGAGTCAAGCGTTTCACCGACCAAATAGAGCCGGCGATGAAATTGGGTTAATGTTTTCTTATCGCCTGGCCACGATGTGGAGCCAACACCGCGCGGAAGGATGGTAACGATCGCCGTTTGATCGTCTTTTAAAAGATCTTTCCATTTTTGAATCAAGGCAACTTTATCATCCAGTTTATAAACTTTATTCTGATTTGTGCTTGAGCTGAGTTGTAGCGACTTTGAAATCTCTTCAACCTCTTGTTCCAATGGAACATAGACTTGAATATTCTTCAGTTCTTTCGTGGTCGGGGATGTAATCAGGCCAATCTCCAATTCAAATTCAGGATCAGGTGACCATTTCCAGGTTTGTGCATTAAGGATGGTTGCCCCATCACCCAGCTGCAGTTGCTGTGATGAGTTTTCGGTAAGTGGGTGAGCGATTGGATCGCGTGGCCAATTTCGAAATGGGCCCTCGCGTAGAGGCTTCACATTGTCACTCTTCCATTTTTCCAGTTTTGAGACGTCACTTGGGGGGAGAGGTGGAGATACCTTTTCCACAAACCATTCCTGTACCGTGGTGTTTTTCTGATCGGCCGGCAAATCTTTCAGTACTTTCAATTCTTCAGGTGTAAATAACGGTTGAGCCGCATTGGGGATGACAGATTTGTCGTTCTTCAAATGGGCATTAAACCAACGCAGCGCATGAACCTGTAATTCCTGTGTGTCGACATGCTCACCCGCGGTGATATTCAATCCAAGCAGTTTCGGGATACCTTGCTGTCGATAAATATTGCGGACACCATCATGTACTCGGACAACACCTTCTAGAGGAAAGATTGCATCGCGATCGGTGTTACTTATCAAAAGAGGACGCGGGGAGACGAGAGAAGCGACAGCAGTATAATCCCAGCGATACTTGTTGACGAAATACATGCAATCACAATGACCCTGAACGCAATCGTCAATAACGTGGTTGTGCAGGTCGGTGATTCCGGCGACCGGTACGGCGCAAGTAACGCGTTCATCGAGAGCGGCTAGCCACCAACTATATGCCCCTCCTCCACTGCGACCTGAAACTCCGATACGACTCCCGTCAACTTCCTTACGTGTTAATAAGTAGTCAACACTGCGGATTGAATTCCAAGCTTCTACACCAGCGGGCGTATATCCGCGATTGAGCCACCACCACATATCGAGTTTGTAGGTGCCATGATGAATCCCTTCGATCTCACCGAGTTGTACGGTATCGATCGTTAAGCAAACGTATCCATTTTTGGCGAGCCATGCGCCATGATGTTGATAGTGAACTTTATTTCCATAGCTCACGCCGTTTCGTTTTACTTCGCCATGTCCGCACAGGTAGACTATAGCTGGAAGTGGTTGCTGGACTTCGGTCGGTCGATATAAATTAGCGGTAACATATAGACCTGGACGCGACTGAAACAAAACATTCTCGACGGTGACTCCATCGCGCTGGTGAGTCGCTGTGATCTGTGGCTTTAGGTCTGTCTTTTCGGGAAACGGTTTGAGGCCCAGCATCTCAGCGAGCTGGCTACGAAGTTCTGTTTGATACTCGCGCCACTTGTCAGGCGTTGGTTGCTTGGCGATCCAGTCGCTCTGGATTTCTTTAACTCGACGGTCGAAATATCGACGCCACTGCCCTTCGGAACCCTCGCTGCAAGAAAATGAAAAAAGAAAAGTTACAGCCATGAGCAGCCAGTGTTGCAAAGAAGCAAATGGGAAAAGTCTGTTCATTTGGCGTGTTCCAGGTTGGTGAGAAAATGTTGGGCAGGTGTGGGGCCGTTGTAGGATCGCAATCAAGTTGCCATCTCGTGTCATGTTAACCTTTTATACACACAAAAAATATGCCGTCATTGTTGGCGTTTTCCAAGTTGCTTGAGATTGGTTTGGCTAACTCAAAAGATTCACCGTTATTGAACTGAGCTTCGAAGAAGGTGCATGTGAGAGTAAAGCTTAAATCCCGAAAAAAGGTGTAGGGAGTAATAGGGAACACCAAACCGACTCAAATAGTTACATCGATTCGATCTAGGTGACCTATCTTGAGGGCAAAAGGTTGTATTTTCTCGCCTGCGCGAGGTACACTATCGGAAGCAGATTGGATCAAAACACGCCCCCTTCCCTCCCCCAGCCAAGCAGCTTGGAAAACGACGCCTATGTCTGCCCCAGCGATGTTGTCAAAAAGTACCGTCCAGGTTTGTGCCGAGATGGTTCTTTTTGCGGCCCTTCTTTCCGGAAGCCTCGATACGCCGCTTTTCGCGCAGCAGGAGGTGTCTTCGTTGCCGGCTGCCGTTGATCGCGTTGTCGATTTTAATGCCGATGTTCGACCGATATTCATGGAACGCTGTTCGAGTTGTCATGGCGCTTTGAAGCAGACATCAGATTTGAGGCTTGACTATAGAACTGCCATCCTGCATGGCAGTGGCAGCGGAGAGGTCGTTAAGGTGGGTGATAGTAAAGGGAGTCGTCTGATCGAAGTGGTCAGCGGTATCGATCCCGACTATCAAATGCCACCTGAGGGAGATCCACTGAGCAAAGAGCAAATTGGAATTCTGAGAGCTTGGATCGATCAAGGTGCCGAGGGACCGGATGATTTGTCTCAGTGGCAAAAAGCTTTGCCTTGGAGTTTTAAATCGGTTGAACGTCCGGAGGTTCCGCCAGGGCCAACCGCCATTGACGGATTTCTGCTGAAAACTCTCACAGAAAACGGACTCGGGCTTTCACCGTCGGCAGATCGCGTGACTTTAATTAGGCGACTTTACCTGGTCGCCCTAGGCGTCCCCCCTTCCATCGAAGAGATAGAGCAATTTCGTAACGATGATGATCCCCGCTCGTACGAGCGATTGATCGATCGTGTCATGGCCAGTCCGCGTTATGGCGAACGCATGGCTCGACATTGGTTGGATGTTGTTCGATTCGCAGAATCCAATGGATTCGAAACCAATCGAGTTCGTTATAACGCTTGGCCATTTCGGGATTACGTAATCGAATCGTTCAACAGTGACAAGCCTTATGACCGTTTTGTGACCGAGCAGATTGCTGGCGATGCAATCGGTGATGAAGTCGGGACAGGTTTTTTGGTCGCAGGAACTTTCGATTTGGTCAAGAGTCCTGATATCAACCTTACTTTGATGCAGCGGCAGGACGAGTTAGCGGATATCGTCAACACCACAGGCACTACTTTCATCGCCTTGACTCTTGGTTGCGCTCGATGTCACGATCATAAATTTGATCCGATCTCGCAAAAAGATTTTTATTCTCTCCAAGCTGTTTTCGCGGGAGTTCAGTTTGGTGAAAGATCTTTGCGACGCGAACGTACCCTAGCAGAAGAGCAAGAGTTGAAAATGCTCGAGACGCAATTATTGCAAACCGATAGGGAATTGAAATCGCTTCGCGACAAGGCCATGTCGATGGCATCCAAAAGCGACTTGCGCGTGCCCGTCAATGCCAAGATCAATGAAGAGTCGATCGATTCAATCGAAGCAAGTGCGGTGCGGTTTACGATTCAAGCCACCAACGCCGGCGAACCGTGTATCGATGAACTCGAAGTCTATAACCAGGAAGGAAAGAATATTGCCCTGGCCTCCTTAGGTACGAAGCCAACCGCCTCTGGTACTCTTCCGGGATATGAAATTCACAAGTTGGAGCATCTCAATGATGGAATGACGGGCAATGAGCGAAGTTGGATTGCTAATACATCGGGATCGGGATGGGTGCAGTTAGATTTCTCTTTTCCACAGCGAATCACCAAAATTGTGTGGGGGCGCGATCGCAATGAAAGATTCAAAGATCGAATCGCAACTGCCTATACCATCGAAGCCTTAGATTCGTCTGGTAAATGGAGCGAAATTGCATCGTCAAAGAATAGAAAGGCGTTTTCGCCAACGGATAGTTCCGTGGAAATTCAGTTTCTTGAAGCCGCGGATCAGAAGAAGTTCAAGGACTTAGCCGCGAAGAAAAATGAAATCAGTGCGCGGGTATCTGAGTTATCCAAAGGGCTTTCGGCATGGCTTGGTACCTTTGCTCAACCTGGAGAGATATACCGCTTGTATCGTGGTGATCCACTTCAGAAGCGAGAGATGGTCGCTCCAGGTTCCGTTGCTTCGCTCGATGGCTTCGAACTCGCATCCGATGCTCCTGAGCAAGCGCGACGGGTCGCATTGGCAAAATGGTTGACTCGTCCAGACCATCCGTTGACCGCGAGAGTGATGGTCAATCGGCTTTGGCACTATACTTTTGGTACCGGGATTGTTGATACGCCGAGTGATTTCGGTGCCAATGGGACAAAGCCTGTGCATCCACAGCTACTGGACTGGCTGGCGGATGAAT
>JBEGUT010000315.1:0-5497 GCA_041178745.1 Planctomycetota bacterium
GCAGGCCACTACCAACGTAAATCATTTTCAAATGCCATTCCTAACCCTGCGCAATAAATAGCTATCAAACATCGCCTTCATCTGTCGTTGTTCTTTATTCACTTGGTCAAAATCGTCATTGAATTGGACGCTCCTTATCGCTACCCTCACAGCCTTTGTGATGAGATCATGTGACCCTTTACCGAGAACGTCCATGGATGGCCGCATCTTTCGAGTCAATCAATCCCGAGCACTTGTTTTAGACATCGCTCGTTTGGCACGAAACGTTCCATCTTTCCCAGTGGAAAGATGGTTTGAACTCGCGGAAGTTGCCGAGGCTCGATCGCAATCCTCGGTTCGCATCAGTTGGGTCACACTGTTCTTGAAAGCTTTCGGTATCGCCAGCCAACACTCCCCGTTGCTTCGGACGCATTATTCGAGCTTTCCAATCCCTTACTTTTACGAAACACCATCCTGTACCATTTCGCTCTCGATCAATCGCCAGCATGCTGGCCGTGACCATCTTTTCTGGGGACGATTTCCACAACCGGAAAACAAAAGCTTAGTCGAACTGCAAAGCCAACTTGATCGCTACTGCAATGACCCGGTCGAGCAGATTTTCAAACGCCAACTTTTCTCCTCGCGATTTCCTGCTTTGTTGCGCCGAATAGCTTGGTGGTGGAGACTCGACTGCCAACCGCGTCAACGAGGGCGTCGCCTGGGAACCGGAAGTATATCCGTCTTAGCAGGACAAGGGGTTTACAATCGTCAACACCCTAGCATCTTAACCTCATCGTTATCCTACGGCCCCATGGAACCAGATGGACGGGTGTGGGTCACCTTGCAATGTGATCATCGCGTGATGGATGGTGTAGCAGCTGCTACGGCGATCAATCGGATCAATCTGTCGATGAACAGCGAGATACTCTCCGAACTGCGAACGCTCGAAGCTGTACAAGGAAAAGTGATTTCGTTTACCGATGCCCAACGCAAGAGAGCAGCCTAGAGTAACGCCATTTACCCCCAACTTAGAAATGACCTATCCATCGACTACGACCCGCGTCATTTTTGCACGAAAAAACCGGGGCCTTTTGGACCCCGGCTTTTTGAAAATTGTCTTTTCCAGATGTGATCTGGAACACTTCCTAGAATCGGTAGGTTACGCCGAGGTCGATACCCTGCATCCAGTAACCAGATTCTTTGAACTGAAGGCTTGGATTGTTCGTTTGCTGAAGCAAATCCACCATCGTGTTGACCTGATCACCAGCTAGAGCAACATCGGACCAGAAGAGGAACGTATAGCCAACTGTGAATTGTAAATTACGTCGGATATCGTATCCCATCTTAACGCCAAGCTCAGGCATGAATGCGAACCGATCACGCTCCACGATTCCGCTGTTGCTCGGCTGAGCTAGAACTCCAGAGTTCAAATTTGTCACGGCACCGGTGTTACCATCGACAATTGTGCTGCTGCCTGCGATGTTCACCAACTGATGCATGTTACCGAAACCAACCTTAGCCAGCGAACCAATCGTGAATCGGCCGCGGCGGAAATCCGACTGCAGTCCTAGGATACCACCATGAAATGTGTTCGAGGTGGAAAAATTGTCCGACACGTCGAATGTTGTTCCGTCTGGAATTAAGTCACCGGTCAGTCGGTTAATGCGGAAGCTTTCGATGCTTAAGTCGTTATCAAGGCGGTTAAAACCATAACCACCCAGCAACGTGATTCGATGAGACTGATCGCCTGCCACAAGGAAATTTCCAAGGGCTTCAGCACCCACCATCGACAGAGAGTTCGAAGCCGTTACGTCACCTTCCCAGTGCGTAACTCCACCAGTTGCATAGGCGATGTCGTAAACTGCGTCTAATCCCGAATTGTAATCGATGTAAGGAATGCCGATCGAAGTACCACCCGTCGACGCTTGAGAGAATGTCGAACTGCCTGAGAACAGACCATAGACGCGTCCGCTCACACCAACCGTCCGACAAGAATCAAGCCAAGTGCCGAAGGTGAATCGATAGCCAGGCATCAAACCTGTGTCGATTCCATTGTCACCACCGAAAGCTTGAGTCACACCTTGATTACCAGTCAATGGCACGATTCCAGCGGCAGCGGTGTTTACTAGAGGAGGAGCGTTTAGATTATCGCCAAACCATAACAGCGCTTCGGCATCCAACCAATAATATGTTTCGTTACATGACGATCCTGCCAGAGCAGAGCGATGTCGACCGAGCAAGCTGGTTCCACCCAGAACCGAATCGCAGTTAGAACTAATCCCAGTTCCGCTGCAAGCATCGGTGGTCGCATCGCTTGGTGCTGGAGGAGCTTCAGGGGCAGTACCCGCAACGTCCTGCCCATCCTCATTGGCTGGCCAAGCGACCAGCGTGGAAGGTACCGAAATCTCCTCGGATTCATCTCCGATAGTCGCAGGAGTGTCTGAAAGAACCTTTGTACCTGGGAGCAAGCTAAGCATCTTAGGCTCTGCTTCAACCGCAGGAGCCGACTCCGTACTCGAATCATCGAGTTGCTGAGCCGAGCGATCAGAGATCAATCGCCCAGGAATCGCTGGTGGAGAATCCGCGACTTCCGATGTCCCATCGGAAATCGATTTCGATCCAGTTTGAGGCGACTGAGCATTTGCATGGACACCCCCTGCTAACGCCCCAATGACAGCCATACGGAAAAGCACTCGTGATATTTTCATGGTACCGTATCTCTCAGGACGGAGAATTCCTAACCTTCGTTACAGAAGGATCGGCCCCACGATTCGGTACTTCGAAGAAAAAAATTAAAACCCCTACAGATTAACACCTGCAATTCGCCTTTTTCAACCAATTCAATGAGCTGGAAAATCTAGGCAAAATAGGAGGTCGCCGATTGAGCGGTCTAGATTCTGGTCCTTTGAGGGTTGTGACCACAAATCCTTTGTAAATTCTCTACCAATGTCTAATAATTAAGGGCAATGGCCGACGCGGCACCTACTGCGGTCATACCCTAAGCTCCTCATACCTTACGCCCAAACAGGGCAGGGACTCCATTGATAGTGGCTGACAACACGGAACAACCAATTCAAGAGATGGATCAAGTAAGCGAAGAAATCGACCCGTCTACGGAGTCACAGCCATCGGTCTCTTCGCGTTCAGGTAGACCGGTTGCCAAGAGTTCTTGGAACGGATGGCTGACCTCTCTAGGTTTTGGCAAGCTAAATCGTGCTCACTGGAATCGAATGCTAGGGCAGATTAATTCCCTGGAACCTGAGTTCAAAAAATTTACCGAGCCGCAGATTCGAAAGGCGAGTTTGTCACTGAGATATCGAGCCAAAAGTGGCGAAACACTCGGTGAACTTCTTCCAGAAGCATATGCACTAGCTCGAGAGGCTGGCCGTAGAACTCTCAACATGCGGCATTACGATGTGCAAATGTTGGGGGGTATCGCTCTTTATTCAGGCTGCATTGCGGAGATGCAAACTGGGGAAGGAAAAACATTAACCGCAACCCTTCCTCTTTATCTCCATTCATTGATCGGCAAAGGGGCACACCTAGCAACGGTCAATGACTACCTTGCTGCTCGCGACGCGGATTGGATGAAACCGCTGTATGACATGCTGGGAGTCTCGATAGGAAAAGTTCTTTCGGAAAGCAGTTCGGATGAACGACGCCGTGCCTACAACGCCGACATTACATATGGTACGGCGAAGGAATTCGGCTTTGACTTTCTGCGTGACAGACTGCTTATGCGAGCGCAAGGCCGGACATCGACCGACTTCCTCGGCGCTGGTAGCGCAGAACGCTGGACTTCTAGTGGCGAACAACCAGTACAGCGTGGAATGCATTTCTGTCTGGTGGACGAAGCCGATAGCATCTTGATTGATGAGGCTCGAACTCCCCTGATCATCGGTTCCCTAGGCGACAATGCTCGCGAAACGGTTATCGCTACCTTTCGCTGGGCTTCGCAACATGCAGACAAGTTTCAGCTTGATGAGCACTACACCGTCGAAGACGACACCCGCAAATATGAACTCACAGCGCGCGGTCGCCAAATGGTGCGGTCATTGCCTCGCGATGAAGTGATGCTGCAAGTTCCTTTGATCGACCTTTACGAGTACATCGAGCGATCCGTGAAGGTACTGAGGGAATTTTTCCTCAATCGACAGTATGTCGTGCGCGATGGTGAGATTGTGATCGTCGATGAGTTTACAGGACGTCTCGCCGAAGGTCGTAAATGGCGCGATGGGATTCATCAGGCGCTCGAAGCTAAGGAAGGTATCGAAGTTTCCGTACCAATGGGACAAGCGGCACGTATCACCGTACAAGATCTTTTCTTGCGGTATAAGCAAATTGCCGGTATGACTGGTACGGCAGCAACCAGCGCTCGCGAAATGCGACGCATTTACAAAACTCCAGTGATTCAGGTTCCCACCAATCGACCACCGCAACGTGTGAAGTTACCAGATCGCGTTTACGGCACCATGGAACAGAAGTTTTCTGCGATTGTCGAAGAAGTGCGCGAGATGTATCGACTCGGTCGCCCAGTGCTTATCGGAACCCGATCGATCGACAAATCGGTGGAACTCTCGAAAATGCTCAATGCAGCTGGAATTGAACATCAAGTTCTGAATGCTTCCGAGGTGGCTCGAGAAGCAGAAATCGTTGCAATGGCAGGGAATCGAGGAAAAGTCACTGTAGCAACGAACATGGCAGGTCGAGGTACCGACGTGAAACTCGCGCCTGGCGTAGATGAGATTGGCGGCATGCATGTGATCTGTACCGAATTGCATGATGCAGCGCGTATTGACCGGCAATTGATTGGTCGATGTGGACGTCAAGGAGATCCGGGCTCTCATCGCCAATATCTATCGCTGGATGATGATATTCTGAAAAATGGCTTCGGAACCCAGCGTTTTGACAAACTCAAACAGCTCGGACAGCAGGGAAACGAATTTCACTCTTACGCAGGACTGTTTCGCAAGAGCCAACAAAAGGTGGAACGAAAGCACTTCAGGGACCGCATGGCGTTACTGCACTTTGAACGGGAACGAAATCGTTTACACCGCGAAATGGGACAGGATCCCTATCTAGACACCGCCGAGTGACCGAGTCCCCTGCAAGGACTGGACAACTCCGATACAATCTCTCAGAACCATTGCCAGTGCACGAAATATCCCATTGGTCAGGTCGCCTCTGCTTACACAGCCGTTCCGCGTTGAAGTGAGTCGCGACCGAGTCGTCATATTGACCCAATGACAGCTTGCGACCAACTCATGCTAAGTTCGCGATTAAGGATTTGAGAATTGCCATCATCGACTATCCAACTTCGCGGAGTACGTGTTCACAACCTAAAAAATATCAACATCGATCTGCCACGCCACAAGCTGATTGTTTTCTGTGGAGTCAGCGGAAGCGGCAAAACAAGCTTAGCGATTGATACACTCTACGCCGAGGCGCAGCGGCGATACATCGAGAGCTTCTCCGCTTACACGCGTCAATTTCTCGCGAGACTCGATAAGCCCGATTT
>JBEGUT010000316.1:0-5485 GCA_041178745.1 Planctomycetota bacterium
CAGTTCAACCGCCATCCCAGATTCTCTATGCGCCAAGGCCCCATTGATAAAATCACTTCGTACCAAGGGCCGACACTTTGGCTAATTCCTACACAGCATTCTTACATAGCTCCCATGTTTTCGCCACAACACCTTTCCAGGTTGCTTCAATTTGCAATAGAGAATTCCGAACTAATTCCTGGAGTAGCCCAAACCAGGATCGAGAGGTACGATATGGGCTTTAATCCCACGGTTTTTGTTCCAGGAAATAAAGAAAATGCTGCGAGATAAAGTTGTCGTTGTGATTGGTGGCGGAACAGGGATTGGAGCAGCAACCGCCTTAGCCTTTTCTCGATCCGGTGCTAAAGTTTTTATAGGGGGACGGCGAGCCGAGCAATTGAAAGCGGTAGCCGAGCAGTCTGAGGGGACTCACCCCATCCAACTGCGGACAGTCGATGTCTCGATTCGAAATGAAGTGGTTGACTTCTTCAGTTGGGTTCAAAATCTCAATGGACGCATCGATGTAATGGTCAACGCAGCTGGGGTCAACGTAAAAGATCGCAGTATGGCGGTACTCGCTCCGGAGCAGTGGGATATGATCATGAGTATTAATGGCACCGGAGCCTATAACTGCCTTTACGCTGTTCTTCCTGCAATGCGACAGCAAAAAGATGGCGTCATCTTTAATATCTCGTCGGTCGCCGGTAAGAGAGCTATCGCGCTGGGTGGCGTGGCTTACTCGGCCAGCAAATTTGCTCAAACTTCCCTTGGGACTTGTGTCTCCAATGAAGTCAATCGAGATGGTATCCGTGTCGTCAACGTTTATCCAGGTGAAGTCAACACACCCATCCTCGATCATCGCCCCAACCCCGTCTCCGACGAACATCGCCAGCGGATCCTGCAACCCGATGATGTTGCTCAAGTGATGGTGTCTTTAGCGGCTCTCCCCGCCCACGTACACGTCCCTGAGATCGTCATTAAGCCGACTACTCAAGAGTGGTATTGAACACGCAAGGCTCATACCAACGCGATGGATCGAAACGCCAAACGCTGCTGAAGAATGTAAGAGTGATGTCTGAGATGACCGACCATGGCGTAGGCCAATGCGCGGACCGTGCAGAAACTTCCATCCGCCTCCCCACCAAAACGCCACTGATCGATACTGAACCGCGAAAACAGAAAAAGATTCGCTCGGCGCAAGTGCACCCATTCATCTACCAAATCGGTTAACTCGCAAACGCCATAATTAAAAGCGCGTACGTAATGATCCTGATCGAATCCCGGAAGTTTTACCTTTTCGCCAGAAGCAAACCGAAGAGCACGATAGGCAAACACTCGCTCGGTATCATTGCAATGGCCGAGCACTTCAGCGATAGTCCATGAATAGGGTGAATGAACTCGATGAATTTGACTGGGTTCGATAGACTCCGCCAAAATTCGGAATCTCCCTGTCTGCGACTCCAAGGCTTCCATCACATCGGCTTCGCTCACCAAATCGATATACTTTCCCATGAAGGCAGGAAATTCATCTGCGGAAGGGCGACCAGCCGAAAAAAACTCTTCACTCATAACTAAGCCAGCACTTCCCCTGAACTCATCTTAAGCATGTTCTCGATCTCTCGAATCAACAGCGAAGGATCGCTCTTCCACTGAACCTCCGTGCTGATTTTGTTGCGCAAATCCTTGAGTTGCACAACACCCTTTTCAAGTTCCTGACTTCCGGCAATCACGGCGATGCGGAACCCCTTGTGATCAGCGTATTTCAACTGCGCCGCAAGTTTCTTGGGCTCAGGATAAAGCTCGCAGCCTATCCCGGAATCGCGAATGGTTCGAGAGATCTGCAAATAGTCGGGCAATCGCGACGAATCAAAATAAGCGACCATCACCGGTACGGTTGTCTTAGCGGTAGGTAGCTTGCCGAGTTTCTCTAAGGCTGCCAACAGACGATCCAATCCGAGCGATGCTCCGATCCCCGGTAAGTGCTGCTTGGTATACATCCCAGCGAGATTGTCATAGCGTCCTCCGGAACAGATGCTGCCGATCTCCGGCAAAGCATCAAGGTAGGTTTCAAACACAACCCCGGTGTAGTAATCCAGCCCGCGGGCGATTGAGACATCAAGACAATATCGCTCTTCCGAAATCCCCGCAGCTCGAAGCCCCTGCACCATCTCTGTCAATCGCTTCAGTCCAGCCAGTCCTCGCTCGCTTCCCTCAACAATCTTCTCAAGCTGCGTCAGAATCTCATCGGTGGAACCTTTGATCTCCGCTAGGCTGAGAACTTGATGGGAGGCCTCTGCGCTGAGTCCACCTACCTGTTGCATTTCTTGAGCGACTGCCTCGGGCCCGATCTTGCCGAGCTTATCGAGAGCCCGAAGAACGGGAACCGAAGCTTCTTGCAAACCTAACTTTTCCAATAGACCCGTCAGGATCTGACGGTGATTGATATGTATTTTAAATTCGTTAACCCCTACTGCCACGATCAAGTCGTGCATCACCAGCGCGGTTTCGATATCGGCAGCAACTCCTTCTGTACCAATGGTGTCGAAGTCGCACTGAACAAATTCGCGAAAACGCCCTGACTGTGGAGCCTCACCGCGCCAAACTGATGCAATGTGGTAGCGTTTGAATGGCAAGCCTAACTGAGCGTGATGCTGGGCCACGAACCGCGCAAGAGGAACCGTCAAGTCGAATCGCATTCCAACTTGCCGCCCTCCATGATCTTCGAAGCGATAAAGCTGTCGCTCGGTTTCGTCGCTTCCCTTACCCGTCAATACTTCAAGATACTCCAGAGCAGGAGTGTCAATCGGCACGAATCCGTATTGCCGATAAACATGTCGCGCGATCTCCATCATTCGCTCACGCGGAATCATTACTTCGGGTAAATAATCCCGAAACCCCTTCAGGGTTCTCGGCTCAATCATCAGCCACGCTTCCTTCCATAAACGCTAAACAAGATCGAGAATCGGGAGCAACGCCGGTTCTGGGCTGCGTATGTTCCGGCGATCCTTAGCCCCCAGGGTTGCTTCGACATATTCGGCAACCTGCTCTGGGGATTCAAAGTATTTTTCGTACGTCCAAGTATCTTCGTATTCGCAGTTATTGGTTGAATAATCACGACAAATTTGCGGTCGCGTATGATAGATACCGCAACGATTATCCTTCTGCAGATGCTTACAGGTGGTATGCACCAGCAAATACCACGTATCGTCCTCGACGAAGACACTGGCGCGATCGTGCAATAGATACCAGCGCATGTAGTCAAAATCTTTCCCTTCCGTAGGAGTTTCGATCGGAAGAGCGAAGTAGCGACAACATTTGGCGGTACAATAGTTGCATAAACAATCGTCAGCGGGAATGCTGTCCCTAGCAGGCTTCGGCAACACAGGCATGCTCATTTGTGCACCACCCCAATTACATATCCAAGAAACTTTAATACCGTTTATAGCTCTGGGACGACCGGCGTTTGTCGATTAGCCTAGTCGTCCAGCGAGTCTACAGTATAGCGACACCGCTCGGTCGGTAGTCGAGCCAACAAAAAAACTCTAAAGGAACCCGATTCGATCATGGAGATTACGATTACCGCTCTCGGCCCTGATAATGTCGGCTTGGCTGATCCTATCATCCATTGCGTTACCACCCTGGGCGCCAATATCGCGGAAATCCAGATGTACGATCACGACGAAGCAGCGATCTTCGCAATGCTTTGTCGTATCCATGTCGATGACTCGCTGTGGCCATCTATCGACCGCAATATGAAAGAGATCGCCCAGAAAACTGGCCTCTCCATCCGCGTTTGGTCCCCGTCGCTTCGAGCCGCCAAACCTCGCCTAGCCCTTTGCACCACTTTTCTGGAAGCGGTTCCGCGAGCCTTGTTACAAGCCATTGAAGATGGGCAATTGAAAGCCCAAGCAGCCGTGGTCATAGGCAATCGTCGCAAATGCGAAAACCTCGCACAACGCTTTGGCGTACCTTTCGAATTCATCGGCAAACCTGATGGCTCCGCTGATGACCAACGATTGCTTGAACTACTCGATCAGTATCAGGTCGATTACGTACTACTAGCTCGTTATATGCGTATCCTTCCCCCCGATCTCTGCTGGAAGTATGCCGGGGGTAGGATCATTAATCTCCACCATGGACTTCTTCCCAGTTTCAAAGGACTACGCCCCTATCATGATGCCTACGCCGTACGCATGCTGACGTTCGGCGCCACCTGCCACTTTATCGTCCCTGAACTCGACGCGGGTAACCAAATCATTTACCAATCAACGTTCACTGTCTCCTCAGGAACTAAGTTGGAAGAGATCATTCGTAAAGGCCAAGATCAAAATGAACCTCACTGCATGGTCGAGGGAGTCCGCCGAGTCATCGATCGCGATGTACAACTTCATTTCCATCGCGTGATTGCTACCAAGCATTAATCGCTGTTTCTGAAAAGCAACAGTGCTGATGCACTAAAAGTCATTTTTTGAAAAACAGAGTATCGAATTTAGATACTTAATTAGCTTGAGCATCATTTCTAACATGAATCCAGCAGCGCAATCGTTTTTTCATCTTTGAGTTAGGAACTCGATATGCCGCGAAAATCGTATTTGTGCCCCAAGATCGTACCAACCTTGATCGCGATCATCAGTTTCTTACCCACATATCATCTGAAGGCACAAGATGAGATCATTGCCAACGATCCAACCCCAAAAACATTGCGAATAGCAACTTGGAACGTGGAGTGGTTATTCGATAACTACCAAGGAGATAACTCCAGTGATCTCGCTAAACAACAAAGCGCACCCTCCAAAGAACAATGGGACTGGAAAGTAGATGCTATCGCAAATAGTATCGCCACTTTAAAGCCATCGATTCTTGCCTTGCAAGAGATCGAAAACCGAAAAGTTCTGGAAGATATTACGCAAATTCTTAAGCAGAAACATAACCTATCCTACCGTGTTGCTTTTATCGAAGGCTTCGACAAAGCGACTGAACAAGATGTCGGAATACTTTTTCGTGATGGCTTGGTCGAATTCAGTCGCCTCGAACAGTCCGGCCCTATGTTTCGCAGTAAACAGTACTACAACTTGTCGAAACATATTTGCGCAAGATTTCGTTGGGGTGAAGGGGATAATACCGAAGAACTCTACATTATCGCACTCCACCTAAGAGCTCGACCTGAGGAATCAGAGACGCGAATCAAGCAATCAAAACTGATCCGCCACTGGCTTAAGGACCTAGCTCGAATTACACCCAATCTAATTATTCTAGGTGACCTCAACACCGAGGAGAAAGCGGGGTCCGTTGCTACGAATAGCGATTTAGGAATCCTGCTCAGTGGGGTGACCGATCAAGACGATGACAACCTCGCTGACCTACTGGAGCAGGCCCCAGCCGATCAGCGAAAAACACACCTTCTACTCGACGCTCAATTCGATCGTATCCTCGCTTCTCCGTCATTGATAACCGACGACAATGGTCGCAGTGATTTGGTTTTTCGATCGATCGAGGTAAGACCCGG
>JBEGUT010000317.1:0-5483 GCA_041178745.1 Planctomycetota bacterium
CCGGGCCTTCAGTCTTTGGAGGCCTTCAGTCTTTGGATGCTAAGTAAAGCAGTCGCCCGCAGGACGTGCAGAAGACAGGATTCTCAAGACGTAAATGATCGACGATTTTAGGTGATAGGACTTGGTAGCAACCGCCGCAAGTCATATTGTCCATTTCGGCCAAAGCTTCTTCGTTGCGGCTTTGTACCACGCGCAAGTAGTCTGTCATGAACTCAGTCGGTAATCGCGACTGCTCCGTTTTGTACTCCTCGCTAACTCGCTGCAGATCGCTTTTCACTTGCTCCATGCGCGCGCTGACTTGTTTCTGAAAAGCCTCCTCTTCGACCTGAATCTGCTTTAATTTCTCTTCGCATTCCTTCACGGTTATCTGGGCCGCATCGATCTGCTCCATCGTTTCCAGGATCTCATCGGACAGAACATTGTTGGCCTGCTTATCGGCAGCTATCTGCTCTTTCAAGGTTTGGTACTCGCGGTTGCTGGCCGCTTGGTTCATCTTGACGTTGAGATCATTAAGTTTGTTGGTTCGGTCTCGCAGTTGAAGTTGTTTGCGATCCGACGACATTTTCAAATCCCGCAGGTTTGTTTTCGCCGTATCGACCGCGGCCGAAGCATTGGCAACCATCTGTTGTTTGGCGGCGATCTGACGCGGTCCACGGTCCAGTTGAGTGCGAAGGTCGTGCATTTGCCGTAAAAGCCGGTGCAGTTCCCGAAGTTGGGCGCCTGGAATCTTCATGATCTGCTGTTTGTCCTGGCTCTAAAAAAATTAAATGGGGCAATAGTGCCTCAGCGGCATTCCCGAGACTCCTTCAAGTGTAGTGCACGAAACCGGTCTGATGCCAGTGGGTCCAAGCTTTTGGAACCCTCGGTATCCCAGGGAAATCTCATTTAGATAGGGTCCAAGTCAATAAGGTCCTGATGTCAGACCATAAAAAAACTCCCGCCGATTTCGGCGGGAGTTGATCTGGGCAAAGGAAGTCCGCAGAAACGCGATCCAGGCGGGTGGTCCCGTTGTTGGCTCGATTCGTCTCTTGAAGTCTCTACTCCACAATAGTTTCTATGGGACCAAGATTTTAAGCAACCTTTTTGAGAAAGCTTTCCAGGTGCTGGGAACGCATCGGGTTCTGTAATTTGGCCACCGCTTTGGCTTCGATTTGCCGTACTCGCTCGCGAGTCACTTTAAAAATCCTTCCCACTTCCTCAAGGGTGTAGGAATAGCCATCGGTTAATCCGTAGCGAAGTCTTACGATTTCACGTTCGCGGTAAGTCAAAGTCTTCAGCAGCGAATCGATCTTCTCTCGTAGCAGTCCATTGGTCGCGTTCTTGACGGGATTATCGCTGGAACCATCCTCGATGAACTCCCCGAAACTGTTGTCCTCACCCTCGCCAACCGGACGATCCAGGCTCACAGGATGGCGACCAATGTCCAAGATACGGCGAACTTCTTCCAGCGGAAGATCGATTTGCGAAGCAACTTCTTCAACCGTTGGGTCACGGTGCAATTGCTGTGTCAGTCGCTTCTGCACATGTCTGAGTCGACTTAGAACATCGATCATATGAACGGGAATACGAATGGTGCGTGCTTGATCTGCAATCGCTCGGGTGATCGCTTGGCGAATCCACCAAGTTGCATAAGTCGAAAACTTGAATCCACGGCGATACTCGTATTTGTCAACCGCTCGCATCAAGCCAGTGTTACCTTCCTGGATCAAGTCGAGGAAGGATAAGCCACGGTTACGATATTTCTTCGCGATCGAGACAACCAATCGCAAGTTACCGCTGGAGAGCTCTCTTTTGACATTTTCATAAGCCTTGAAGTATTTTCGAAACTCTTCGCAACGAGCTCGCAGGACTCTCGGGCTTTCGTGCGTTAACAGAATCAATTGACGATACTCGCGAGTCAATTTCTCTCTTTCAACAGCCGAGAACGACTGATCGGCAATGGCCTTTAAGCGTCGTTGAATCGTTTCCATTCGCTCGGCGTAATGCTCCAGTTGTCGCATTAATGGCTGAATACGGCGCGATCGCAGGCTGAGTTCTTCCACCAAGACCAAGCACTTTTGTCGACGGCGTACATAGAACCGAATCAACTCTTTCTTGCGAGTCGGCGATGTGCTTAAGCGAACGATTTCAAGAAATGCTTTGCGGTTCTGTTCCAGCAAGCGATCAAGCGTCTTCAGGTTGTGCGGCATGCGAGCGGTGATCTGCTCTTTGGTCAACCGCTCGGTTAGAGAGACCTTGATGGTGCGATCAAAAGGAAGTTGTCCAAGATGAACCTTCTTTAGTATTTCAACCGTCTGTCGCATCGCATAGTCGCTGCTCAAAACGGCCTTGCGAAATCGCTTACGATTGATCTCGATCTTTTTCGCTAAAGCAATTTCTTGTTCGCGATTGAGCAATGGTATTTCGGACATTTGGCTTAAATAGAGCCGAATTGGATCATTGGTCAGTCGCGGCAGATCGCCAGAAGCTGCCGCCGTGTCGGCTTTCTCGCTCAGTGTGTCGGATCCATTTGCTTGATTAGGATCTCTGTCAATCAGTTCGATACCGAGTTTGTCCAAGGCTCCGAGAAGTTTGTCGAGATGATCTGAACTGAATCCTTCATTCGGAAGGTATTGGTTCACTTGATCATAGGTAATAAAGCCTTGGTCTTTTCCTTTTTCGACTAATGTCTGCAATTCAATATCCATCGGTTCCATCATCGAACTCCTTTTCGATACAGTTCACGCATCAATGCGTGGATACAGGCGGGAAACATGAAGCGACTGTTCATCCATCGTGACGGCTGACAAGACAATGCCTAGCTCAATGCGGTTATCTTTCAGTTAAGCGAACGGCTCCTGCCAGGACGCTGCTGCGATGCCGCGAAAAATTGGGTCTGATCCTAGTTTGTCGTGTCGTTGGTACCGATGGGTTTGCCAGCCAAACCCTGTCGCAACCGGGTTTGTCGGAGAATATCTTCTAAGACGTCAATCGTCTCTTCATCAGACAGTTTAGCCTCCTCTAAGGTTCGAATTACTTCTTGTTGTGCTAGTTCATGGACTTGTTCGTTAAGTCGGTCAAGCAAAGCTTGTAGACGGTGGTACGCTTCAATCGGAGCTCGCTTCGCCTTGCGGAAACATTCTTCCTCTAGCGACACTAAAACACTCTTAATCGAAGGGTCCTCGGCACTCGCGAGCACGGACGCAAACTCCAGCGATTGACCAGACATTTCCAATTGTTCGTAAAGCTGCAGCAGCGCACGAGCACAATCGCTACCGAGTTGGTTTGGCGCAATTCGCTCTAATGCCAAAGGTGCTAGGTCAGCTTGCAAAATTAAGATTTCAAAAAGCTCAGTATCAATTTTCGAGAGATCCGAAAAACGATATTGAACAGAAGGTCTAGTATTCTCGGGAGATTCTGCTTTGATCCATCGCGCTGATTCGACCGATGGTTTATCTCGCAATTTCTTCAAACGTTGACGCAGTTCTTCTTCCGCCACATGGAAGTGACGCGATAGACGATTGAGCAGTTGCGTTTGACGCAGTTTTTGAGCGTCGTCACCTAGCATCCCAGTTCTGGGTGCTAGCGCGATCGTCGAAAGAATCTCCTCCAAAGCTTTATTCGCTAAATGAGTATCGACCAGCGGATCAAATCCTCGACAAGTAACCCGCATCTTATGCTCAAGTGCGTCGACTGCTTCTTCGGTAAGCGTTGCCAGCGACTGGCTACCATGCTCCAGCAAGTAATCGCAAGGATCTAGGCCTCTTGGGAGTGTCAAGATTCGCAGATTCATTTGAGCTGCAACAAATAATTCAAGCACCTCATTGGTGCGTCGTTGTCCAGCTTCGTCTCCGTCTAGCACCAGGATGACTTCGTCGCAGAAGCGTCGAAGAAGGCGAATGTGGCCTGTTCCCAAAGCGGTTCCGCAAACGGCTACTGCGTTTTGTAATCCGAACTGATGAGCCATCATCACGTCGGTGTAGCCTTCCATCACCAATGCTTTGCGGCTTTTGGTGACAAAGTCTCGCGCCATATCCAAGCCGAACAACTGATTGCTCTTGGAATAAAGTCTGGTTTCGGGAGAGTTGATGTACTTCGCTGCTTCCGTCGAGCCAGGAAGAATACGACCTCCGGTAGCGATCGTCTGACCCTGAGGGTCGCGTATAGGAAACATTACGCGATCTCGAAAGCGATCGTATCGCGTTCCACGCTCACTGCGTCCCAAAAAGCCAGTTGTCTCTAATTGTGCTGGCGAGACATTGGCGGCGGCGGCTCGCTGCTGCAGCCAATCCCAAGCGGCAGGAGCATAGCCTATTTGAAATTTTTCTAGTGTTTCAGGTGAAAGTCCACGATCGGCGAGATACTTCCTCGCGATCGCCGCTTCTTCAGATTGAATCAAGTTCTGGCGATACTGCTGGCAAGCCCAGGAGACCGCTTGATACAGAAGCCGTTTGTCGTCAATGGAAAGTGCAGGTTTACCAGCAGTTCCCGGTTGAGGTTCAATTTGAATACCAGCACGCTCGGCAAGCATTCGCAATGCTTCAGGAAACGTAATTCCTTCACGCTGCATCGTGAAACTAAAGACGTCACCACCCAGATCGCAAACCCAGCACTTCCAGCTTTGACGATCTGGATTAACTTGCAAGCTAGGACGCCGGTCGTCATGCCATGGGCAGCGCGCAACAAAACCCCGACCTTGGCGGCGCAGATCGAGACTGCTTCCCACCAAGTCGACAATGTCGACGGCGCGACGAACACGTTCTTTGAGATCTTGATCGATGGTGAAGGACACCGGCACCTCCTGTGGCAATAGAGAGCTGGATTACGGGAATCCTCCCCGCTCCAAAACTCTGGCCGCAGTGTCACTTCGTCTGGGAAAAATTCCCAGCCGAACACAACGCCTCCTAATTCGTTGTGCCCAGGTTATTTCTAACACGGCTCGGATGATAGTCACGAAGTTTCTGCGGCGTCAACGTCGAAAACGAGCCGAGTGTTGGATTCTTCCACGCAGCCCCCAAACAATCAAGGAGCAGACGTAGGAAGTCGCTCTTGGATCTTCGAAGACCGTTGCCACGTTGGAGGGGGGCGATGGAACTGTTCTGCGTCGAGCTATTCACGAATAGGCCCAAAATCTCTGCAATAAACAGGTTTCCAGGCAAAGAATACAAATCTTGTTTTCGATCTCCACGAGCGACAACAAGTGTTCCAAGAAATAAAACAATCACACGAAACCTATTATCACTTGTAGAAACAGAATGCGGTTCTGGGGGGCAAAGCAAGCAAATCGTGGCAAGGATAGGGGGAGGACAAAAAGCAGGCCCTGCGATATTCTTTGGCTTCCTGAAGTTGCACTGTGATGCTACCGAGAGGCAACATCGCGTTGCTTTTGGCTCTGAAACTAAAGAGACCAAGACAAAGGAAATCACGATTCTTCTTAACGCTTTGATCGAAAAAGAGAATTCGGTAAAGAGAGTCCGTGAAGGTAATGTTAAATAGAACGTTAC
>JBEGUT010000318.1:0-5480 GCA_041178745.1 Planctomycetota bacterium
TGTACCGGAGGCTGGTCAAACACTTACGATTGCCCAGCAACGAGCCATTGAATTGTTAGCGCAGCGTATTGTCAGCCAAATGGAAATGCGATGGTAACTACGTTGGGTGAAAATAACCTGCCGTATCCCGCTGTGAAGCTCGACGTATCGGGGATAAACTCAAGGGTTTCAGCTTGAGTCTCTTTTGGGGGAAATATGTTCAAACCTCCCGCGAAATCGTGGCAATTACGAACCCGAAAACTGGAGTTCACTCCCCTTCCCTGCCTGATGGCGATCGTCAATGTGACGCCTGACAGTTTTTCGGATGGAGGGCGGTTCTTCAGCGTGCAGGCGGCGGTCGACCAGGCGTTACGACTGGAAGATGAAGGAGCCGGGATTCTCGATATCGGTGGAGAGAGCACACGCCCATACAGCGAAGCGGTTGGTATCGACGAAGAGTTGCGGCGAGTCACACCGGTCCTGGAGGCGTTACAGGGGCGAGTCTCCGTTCCAATTTCGATCGATACGAGCAAAGCAAAAGTGGCTGCGGCGGCTATCGATCTAGGTGCAGAGATTATCAACGATGTGACCGGCCTCGAGGGCGATCCAGAGATGGTCTCCGTTGCTGCACGTTCGCAAGCCGGTGTGTGTGCGATGCATATGCAGGGAACGCCTCAGACGATGCAGGATCGACCACACTATGACAACGTCGTTGAAGAGATCATGGATTATCTCGACCAACGCGATAAAAAATTGATCGAAGCAGGAATCCAGACAGAAAGAATCTGCTTGGATCCTGGAATCGGTTTTGGAAAGACGCACCAGCATAATCTAGATTTACTAAGGCGATGCGATGAGTTTCATCGTTTGCAGCGGCCTATCTTGGTTGGCCATTCGCGAAAAGGTTTTATTGCCCACGTGATCGGCAGTAAAGAGAGAGAGAGGTTATTTGGTACGATTGGTGTTTCACTAGCCCTAGCTGGAAAAAGGATTCAGGTTTTGCGAGTGCATGATATCCAGCCAGCTCGAGAAGCATTACTGCTTTATCAGGCTGCGGGTGGGCTTATCCCCTAGCAAGAAATAGCTATGGCCAAAATGTACGATGCATTTTTTTCCGTTGGTGTACGACTTACTTTTTGAAGAAGACAGTTTAAGCAAGTAGCCAAAATTCGATTAAGCGAAATATCAACGAGGTTTGAGGAATCATGGGTAGCGTCGACCAACAGTCTCTGGCTGAATACTGCGAGCAACTGGCTAGAACTACGCACGCAGCCGCAGCGAAGATGGCGCTGCTATCGGCTGAGGTGAAGAATCGATGCCTGCTGCTGGCTGCAGATCTGTTGGTCAAGCAGCAAGAGCAAATCTTGGTAGCCAATGCGAAAGACTTGGCTGAAGCACCTAAATACAACCTGACGCCGGCGGAAGTAGATCGGTTGAAACTTGATGCGAAGCGGATCGCTGAAATGGCAGAAGGGATTCGAGCTGTTGCGGCGCAGCGAGATCCAATTGGCGAAGTGATCTCCAGTGAGGTCCGGCCAAACGGCTTGCGTGTAGAAAAGGTCCGAGTACCGCTGGGAGTCATTTTTTTCATTTACGAGTCGCGGCCCAACGTGACTGCAGATGCGGCGGCGATCTGCATTAAAAGCGGAAATGCTGTGATTCTCAGGGGTGGCAAGGAGGCGGTGCATTCAAGTCGAGCGATTTTGCAATGCATAAGGCAGGCAGCTGAGCAAACGGGCGTTCCTAGGGAGGCGATCGGTCAGGTCGAAGTGGCGGATCGGGAGGCGGTTGGCCATCTATTGAAGATGTCGAAGTGGATCGATGTTGCCATACCTCGTGGGGGTAAGAGCTTGATTCAGCGGGTGGCCGAGGAAGCGAAGATGCCGGTCATTAAACATTATGATGGCAATTGTCATATCTATGTCGATCGTTCAGCCGATCTAAATATGGCAGACGAAATTCTGTTCAATGCTAAATGCCAGCGTATGGGGGTCTGCAATGCGGCCGAGTCGCTTTTGGTGCATCGACAGATCGCGTCCCGGTTCCTGGAAGTGGTTCGCGATCGATTAATTCCCTTCGGAATCGAACTTCGAGGGGATGCTGAGGTTTGCAAGCAAATAAAAGATGCAAAATTGGCATCGGAGGAAGACTGGGGTACGGAGTATCTTGGTCCTATCTTGAGTGTGAAGATTGTGGAGAGTTTGGAAGAGGCGATAACGCACATTAACCATTACGGATCGCATCATACGGACGCGATCGTGACCAACGATCGTGAGGCGGCTGAAACCTTTTGCCGAGGGGTAGATAGTTCGGCGGTAATGGTCAATGCGAGTACTAGGTTTAACGATGGTGGGCAACTCGGCTTGGGAGCGGAGATTGGGATTAGCACGGACAAGTTTCATGCGCGCGGTCCCTGCGGAGTTGCTGAACTGACCAGTTACAAATATGTGATACATGGCCAAGGGCAGGTGCGGGTATAAGTCATGGCAGACGAAGTACTGAATCGTAGTGACGTCGAAGAACTGCTGAAAAACATGGAGAACAACCAAGCGGCGGTGGGTGCTAAGCCTGCTGGCGGAGAGGCTGCTCCTTCGCGCATTGACCCCACGGCTAAAAAGTTGCCTCCTAAAGTGCGTGTGATACCGTACGACTTCAAGCGTCCGGAGCGAGTTGGTAAGGACCAGATGCGGGCCTTGCAGTCGTTGCACGAAGGATTTGGTCGAAGTTTTGGTGCCAGTATTTCTGCCATGCTGCGAACCATCATTGAGGTGAAGTTGATCAGCGTCGATCAGCTGACCTATAGCGAGTTTGTATATAGTCTCGAAGTTCCAACATGCTTCAATTTGCTCAAGCCTCGACCGCTGGATGGTAACTGGATTCTCGATATCAGCCCTGCCCTGCTCTACCCGATCATCGATCGAATGTTGGGTGGTACCGCAAGCAGCGAATCGATGATGAAGCGACCCTTGTCGGAGATTGAGTTGCGATTGGCCAATCGCATCACGGGTCTGTTTTTAAAAGAGTTGCAAAACGCTTGGAAAAACGTGGTTGCTTTAGATTTTGAAGTCGAGCGAGTGGAGAATAATCCTCAGCTTGTCCAGATTGTGCCTCCCAACGAAGTTGTGGTGCTGGTTTGCTTTGAGATGTCGATGGGTAAAACGCGTGGGATGGCGAATCTTTGTATTCCCTTCAATACGATTGAACGCGTCGGTCAGAAATTGAATAACAATTCCTGGGTTGGTTATTTGACTGGTCGTAGTACCCCGGAGACGCGGGAACGTATCTCCGGAAGACTGGATGGCTCCGAAGTCGATTTGATCGTAAGCCTGGCGACCTCCAAGATTCGAACCCCCGATCTTTTTCAGCTACAGGTGGGGGATATTATTTCCACCGAAAAAGATTTCCGAGAGATGTTGGAAGTCGAAGTGGAAGGTGTGGTGAAATTTATGGCCACTGCAGGTGCTTTTAAGGGAAAAAAAGCCATTCAAATCCAGCAGGTCGTTACCGAGCCTCCTTTGAATCGGCAAAAGTAAGTAACGTTCTATTCCGGTACTCACCTACCGATACTCCTTGTCAAACGGCAAGCCGGGTCTGATAATCTGAGCGACGCCGGATTGAGTTTCTACTTGGGGCCGATGGTCCTTCGATAAGTACAGGTAATTTCGGCCACTTTCGCGATTGTTTTTTCGACCATTTTTTTCGGTCGCTTTACTGAGGAGCATTTTCAATGGCTTTGGTTCCCTTGCGCGTCGTTTTGGATCACGCAGCTGAAAACGGTTACGGAGTTGCCGCATTCAACGTCAACAACATGGAGCAGATTCAAGCGATTATGGAGGCTGCTCATGAGACCGACTCTCCGGTGATTATTCAGGCTTCACGCGGTGCCCGAAGCTACTCTCAAGACAACTACTTGCGACATTTGATGTTGGCGGCTGCTGAGTTATATCCTCACATTCCAACGGTCATGCATCAAGATCATGGCAATAGCCCCGCGACCTGTTTGAGCGCGATCGACAATGGATTTACTTCGGTGATGATGGACGGTTCGCTGAAGGAAGATGGCAAGACACCGGCCGACTATGCCTACAACGTTCGCGTAACAGCCGAAGTGGTCAAGATGGCCCATGCACGCAACGTTTCGGTCGAAGGGGAGTTGGGTTGCTTAGGATCGCTGGAAAGCGGTCATGGCGAGCAAGAGGATGGCCACGGGGCTGAGGGGCAGTTGAGTCATGATCAGCTTTTGACCGATCCTGAAGAAGCTGCAGATTTTGTCGCCAAGACGGGCGTTGATGCGTTGGCAGTTGCGATCGGTACAAGCCATGGAGCTTACAAGTTCACTCGTAAGCCTGACGGTGAAGTATTGGCAATGAGCCGCATTGAGGAAATCCATCGCCGCTTGCCAAACACGCACTTGGTAATGCACGGCAGTTCGTCGGTTCCTCAGGAATTGCAGGACTTGATCAACAAGTATGGCGGAAAGATCAAGCAGACTTGGGGAGTGCCGGTCGAAGAAATTCAGCGCGGTATCAAGCATGGCGTTCGCAAAATCAATGTCGATACTGACAATCGTTTGGCTATGACGGCAGCGATTCGCAAAGTTCTCTACGAAGCCCCAGACAAATTCGATCCACGCGATTATCTCAAGCCAGCTCGATCGGCGATGAAGCAGGTTTGTATCGATCGCATGGTGGCTTTCGGACAGGCAGGACACGCTCGCAAGATTAAGGCTTAGTCTTTATATCTTATCGCATCGCTTTCGATGCCCGAAGAGACTTTCATATCCAAGGTAGACAAAGCTCAGGTCGATGAACCTGAGCCATCTGCCTTGGATTTTTTTTGTCTGGTCCGCTTTCGTTTTCTAATGTTTGCAACTGAAGTAAAATCTCAGGAGATAGTGGGCATCGAAAGGGCTTCGATGATTTCTTCATCGGTGATGCCGTAACTTTTCAGAAGCCGCATCATTACGACGCCAAGTTTCGCGGGTTGACCGATTCGCATAGCACTTGCTGCTACCGGCTGAACCCGACTCGTCTTGGCCACGGAGTTTTGAAGGATACAGGCTTGTGATGTCGGAGCATCGTAGGATGACCGACCTTGTTGTTGAACTTTGGGTTCTTGAACTCGCAGTTCTTGAACGTTTGGTTCCGAAACGACTGCGGTAGCAGTTGGGCTGGCATCTTTGGTGCCTGCATCTTTGGTATTTGGCGCTGCCGGCGAGTTTGTCGTTATTTTTGACTTGGTAAGATTCGCAGGCTTGGTTTCAGTGGAATCCCAATCGAACTTCAATTGTCTACCCGAAGAACGGCGAGATCGAGCCAATACCCCCTGTCGATCGCTGGTGCGATCCAGACGACGGCTATCACTTCGAAATTCGCATGTCTTAGCCGAAAAGTTCTGACCTTCAGATTTTTTGTCTAGAGCGACCATGAGACGACAACCTTTGTTTGTGATGACTGCTTGCCAGTACACAAACCATTGTCGAATGAGGTCGGGACACCTTT